>NZ_JBSVVZ010000040.1:0-57543 GCF_054071875.1 Pseudomonas sp. SDO524_S393
CGAAGGCGGTGGATCAGTGGTCGATGTGCTGACTGACACACCGTATTCGCGAGCAAGCCCGCTCCCACATTTGATCGCATTCAGTCTCTAGTTCTTTGATCTCCCGAGGCCTGCATGTCTTTCGATCTCTCCGCGCGCCTCGCTGCCCTCCGTGCCGAACACCTTTATCGACAACGCCCGCTACTGGACAGCCCCCAAGGCCCGGAGGTGGTGGTGGACGGCCAGCCGTTGCTGGCGTTCTGCAACAACGATTACCTGGGCCTGGCCAATCACCCGCAGGTGATCGAAGCCTGGCGCGCCGGCGCGTCCCGTTGGGGCGTGGGCGGCGGCGCGTCGCACCTGGTGGTCGGCCATGCCACGCCGCACCATGAGCTGGAAGAGGCCCTGGCCGACCTGACGGGCCGGCCGCGTGCGTTGCTGTTCACCACCGGCTACATGGCCAACCTCGGCGCCGTCACGGCACTGGTGGGGCAGGGCGATACGGTGCTGGAAGACCGACTGAACCACGCCTCGCTGTTGGATGCGGGCCTGCTGTCCGGCGCGCGTTTCAGCCGCTACCTGCATAACGATGCCGAGAGCCTGACCAAGCGCCTGGAGAAAGCCACCGGCAATACGCTGGTGGTCACCGATGGCGTGTTCAGCATGGACGGCGATTTGGCCGACTTGCCGGCATTGGCCCGTGAGACGCGGGCCAAAGGCGCCTGGCTGATGGTGGATGACGCCCACGGTTTCGGCCCGTTGGGCGTCAACGGTGGTGGGATCGTCGAACATTTTGGCTTGAGCCAGGAAGACGTGCCGGTATTGGTGGGTACCCTTGGCAAGGCGTTCGGTACCGCCGGGGCGTTTGTGGCGGGCAGTGAAGAACTGGTCGAAAGTCTGATCCAGTTCGCTCGCCCTTACATCTACACCACCAGCCAACCGCCGGCACTGGCCTGCGCCACCCTCAAAAGTCTGGAGTTGTTGCGCACCGAACATTGGCGCCGTGAACACCTCAACGGGCTGATCCGCCAGTTCCGCCAGGGCGCCGAGCAGATCGGCCTGGCCTTGATGGACAGCTTCACGCCGATCCAGCCGATCCTGGTGGGTGACAGCGCCAAGGCTGTGCGCCTGTCGCAGATGCTGCGCGAGCGCGGCCTGATGGTGACGGCCATTCGCCCCCCCACCGTGCCGGCGGGCAGTGCGCGCCTGCGGGTGACATTGACGGCGGCCCACAGCGCGGCACAGGTGCAGCTATTGTTAGACGCATTGGAAACGTGTTTCCGCGTGTTAAGCCGTTCGGAGCCCGACCATGCGTGACCGATTGATATTGCTGCCCGGTTGGGGCCTCGGCGTTTCGCCGCTGGAGCCTTTGGCCGCGGCCTTGCAGGGGCTCGACGAGCACCTTCAGGTGCAGATCGAACCCTTGCCTGCGCTGGCTTCCAGCGACCTGGAGGAATGGCTCGACGAACTCGACGCCACGCTGCCGGACAATGCCTGGCTGGGGGGGTGGTCCCTCGGCGGCATGCTCGCTTCCGAGTTGGCGGCCCGTCGCGGCGAGCGTTGTTGCGGCCTGCTGACCCTGGCGAGCAACCCGTGTTTTGTCGCCCATGAAGGCTGGCCGAATGCGATGCCTGCCGAGACGTTCGACGCATTCCTCGCCGGTTGCCATGCCGACTCCCAAGTCACGCTCAAGCGCTTCGGCCTGTTGTGCGCCAAGGGCACCGAGGACCCGCGTGGCTTGTCGCGATTGCTGGTCAGCGGCGCGCCGAATGCGCCTGCCAGTGAGTTGATGCCAGGCCTTGAACTGCTCGCTCAACTGGACACCCGCGAAGCTTTGCAGGTGTATCGCGGACCGCAGTTTCACCTGTTTGCCGGCCTGGATGAACTGGTGCCCGCCGAAGCGGCCGGCGCGCTGTTGAACCTGCTGCCCGATGTGGAAATCGGCCTGATTGAACGGGCCGGTCACGCGTTTCTTCTGGAAGACCCCCATGGAGTGGCGGGGGCGATCCAGGCTTTTTTGCATGAGTGCGTTGATGACTGATCTCACCCATCCTCCACTGCCCGGCGGCCTGCCGGACAAACGCCAGGTGGCGGCATCGTTTTCCCGCGCGGCGGCCAGTTATGACAGCGTCGCCGAGTTGCAGCGTGCGGTGGGGGCGCAGTTGCTGGCGCTTGTGCCGCCCGCCACCCTGCCGCAACGCTGGCTGGATATGGGCTGTGGCACGGGGTATTTCAGTCGCGTGCTGGGCGAGCGTTGGCCTGCCAGCCAAGGCGTTGCGCTGGATATCGCCGAAGGCATGCTCAACCATGCGCGACCGCTGGGCGGTGCGCAGCACTTTATTGCAGGCGACGCGGAACGCCTGCCGCTTCAGGCACGCAGCGTGGATTTGATTTTTTCCAGTCTGGCGGTGCAGTGGTGTGCCCATTTTGACGCGGTGCTCAGTGAAGCGTTTCGCGTGCTGCAACCAGGCGGGGTGATGGCCTTCGCCAGCCTGTGCGTGGGCACTCTGGGAGAGCTGCGCGACAGCTGGCGTGCGGTGGACGGGTTGGTTCACGTCAACCGCTTTCGCACCTTCGAGGCCTATCAGCAACTGTGCGCGGTCAGCGGACTGCGAGTGGTAAACCTGGAGCGTCAGCCCCATGTGCTGCATTACCCGGACGTGCGCAGCCTGACCCATGAATTGAAGGCATTGGGTGCTCACAACCTCAACCCGGGTCGCCCGGGAGGGTTGACGGGGCGCGCGCGGATTGCTGCACTGGTGCAGGCTTATGAGCGGTTCCGCCAGGCCGAGGGCCTGCCGGCGACCTATCAAGTGGTGTACGCCGTACTGGAGAAACCTCAATGAGCGCCGCTTACTTTGTGACGGGCACCGATACCGATGTCGGTAAAACCACCATCGCCGCCGGCCTGCTGCATGCGGCTCGCCTGGCCGGCAAGAGCACGGCGGCGGGCAAGCCGGTGGCCTCGGGTTGCCAGGTGACTGCCAAAGGTCTGCGCAATGCCGATGCCCTGGCGCTGCAGGCCGAGTGTTCGCTGCCGTTGAGTTATGCCGAGGTCAACCCGGTGGCGTTCGAACCGGCTATCGCCCCGCATCTGGCGGCGCGGGAAGCCGGTGTCGCGCTGACGGTGCAATCGTTGCTGAAGCCGATGCAACAGATTCTGGCGCGGCAGGCGGACTTCACGCTGATCGAAGGTGCGGGTGGCTGGCGAGTGCCGTTGGCTGATCAGGCCAACCTGTCGGACCTGGCCATGGCGCTCAAACTGCCGGTGATCCTGGTGGTGGGGGTGCGGCTGGGCTGTATCAGCCATGCCTTGCTTACCGCCGAAGCCATTGCGCGGGACGGTCTGCCGCTGGCGGGCTGGGTGGCCAATATCATCGACCCCAAGACCTCTCGCCTGGAGGAAAACCTTGCCACCCTGGCTGAGCGCTTGCCCGCGCCGTGCCTGGGCCGCGTACCGAAACTCAAGCAGGCCGGGGCCGAAGCGGTAGCGGCTTACTTGCAACTGGATCTGCTGGATTGACGCGATCTGACTGATTTTGGCTATCGCCAAGGCATTATGCCATTAGTGTTTTTGACGGGCGTTTCATCGCAATCTTTGCTTCAATCAGCGTTCATGATTCTCTCAAGGCAGGCTTACGCCATGGAAATCTCTGGAAGCAGCGCGTTTTATTCGGGCCTGAGCAGCATTCAGGCCGGGCAGAACCGTGTCGACCAGGCTGCGGGCAAGATCGCCAGCGCCGCAACGACCCAGCCTTCGGATGCGCAAAACGACCGTTTGCGCGCTACTGACCGCGCCCAACCGGCGAACTCGGCCAGTGACATGGTCGAAATGGCCGAGGGCAAGTTTCAAGTGGAGCTGGGCGCCAAAGTCGCCAAGGCTTCGGATGAAATGCTCGGTACGTTGATCGATACCTACGCTTAACTTTCCCTTCGGGTAGGCCGGCTCTCCTGTGGGAGCTGGCTTGCCTGCGATAGTTTCTACCCTATTTTCCTGATACGCCGCGGCGTCTGCATCGCAGGCAAGCCAGCTCCCACATTCCCCCTGAACTTCTATCCTCTTATGTGGCAACCCGCCGCAGACGTTGCCGTGCACGCCTTTAATCCACGCCATGACAAACGGCATCCGGACGACGCTTGACATCCCCAGGTCGTAAACGTATGTTTCAAACACCTGTTTGACCGCCACAACACTTCCACGCGGTTGTTCATTCCAGATACATCAGCAGAGGTTTATCGCTATGCCTGACTACAAGGCCCCCTTGCGTGATATTCGCTTCGTTCGTGACGAACTGCTCGGCTATGAAGCGCACTATCAGAGCCTGCCGGCTTGCCAGGACGCTACCCCGGACATGGTTGACGCCATCCTTGAAGAAGGCGCCAAGTTTTGCGAGCAAGTGCTGGCCCCGTTGAACCGCGTGGGTGACATCGAAGGGTGCACCTGGAGTGAGTCAGGCGTTAAGACCCCTACTGGTTTCAAAGAAGCCTACAAACAATTCGTCGAAGGCGGCTGGCCAAGCCTGGCCCACGACGTGGAGCACGGCGGCCAGGGCCTGCCGGAGTCCCTGGGCCTGGCGGTGAGTGAAATGGTCGGCGCCGCGAACTGGTCGTGGGGCATGTACCCGGGCCTGTCCCACGGTGCGATGAACACTATTTCCGAGCACGGCACCCCCGAGCAGCAGTCGGCCTACCTGACCAAGCTGGTGTCGGGCGAGTGGACCGGTACCATGTGCCTGACCGAACCGCACTGCGGCACCGACCTGGGCATGCTGCGCACCAAGGCTGAACCTCAGGCTGATGGTTCTTACAAGGTTTCCGGCACCAAGATCTTCATCTCGGCCGGTGAGCACGACATGGCCGACAACATCGTCCATATCGTACTGGCCCGCCTGCCGGACGCACCGGCCGGCACCAAAGGCATTTCGCTGTTCATCGTGCCGAAGTTCCTGCCGAACGCCGACGGGTCGATTGGCGCGCGCAACGCCGTGAGCTGTGGCTCGCTGGAGCACAAGATGGGCATCCACGGCAACGCCACCTGCGTGATGAACTTCGACGCGGCCACCGGTTTCCTGATCGGCCCGGCGAACAAAGGCCTGAACTGCATGTTCACCTTCATGAACACCGCGCGTCTGGGTACTGCACTGCAAGGTTTGTCCCACGCCGAAATCGGCTTCCAGGGCGGCCTGAAATATGCCCGCGACCGCCTGCAAATGCGCTCGCTGACCGGCCCCAAAGCACCGGACAAGGCCGCTGACCCGATCATCGTGCACCCTGATGTGCGCCGTATGCTGCTGACCATGAAAGCCTTCGCCGAAGGCAACCGTGCAATGGTGTACTTCACCGCCAAGCAAGTGGACATCGTCAAATACGGCACCGACGACGAAGCCAAGAAGCAAGCCGATGGCCTGCTGGCCTTCATGACCCCGATCGCCAAGGCGTTCATGACTGAAGTCGGTTTTGAGTCTGCCAACCACGGCGTGCAGATCTACGGCGGTCACGGCTTCATCGCCGAGTGGGGCATGGAACAGAACGTTCGCGACAGCCGCATCTCCATGCTGTACGAAGGCACCACCGGCATCCAGGCGCTGGACCTGTTGGGCCGTAAAGTGCTGATGACCCAAGGCGAAGCGCTCAAGGGCTTCACCAAGATCGTGCACAAGTTCTGCCAGGCCAACGAAGGCAATGAAGCGGTCAAGGAATTCATCGCACCGCTGGCGGCACTGAACAAAGAGTGGGGCGAGTTGACCATGAAGGTCGGCATGGCCGCGATGAAGGACCGCGAAGAAGTCGGTGCCGCCTCGGTGGATTACCTGATGTACTCCGGTTACGCGTGCCTGGCTTACTTCTGGGCCGACATGGCGCGCCTGGCCGCCGAGAAGCTGGCTGCCGGCACCACTGAAGAGGCGTTCTACACGGCCAAGCTGCAGACCGCGCGCTTCTACTTCCAGCGTATCCTGCCGCGTACCCGTACCCACGTGGCCACTATGCTGTCGGGCGCCACCAACCTGATGGACATGAAAGAAGAAGACTTCGGCCTGGCTTACTAAGCCTTACCGGGTTCGCTTCAATAGCCGCCGCTCCTTCACGGGAGCGGCGGTTTTTTTGTATTCGGGACGCGCGTTCGTTCCGTCTGCCCGCGTCATTGTTGACGACCTTCGCGAGCAAGCCCCGCTCCTGCAAAAAACCGCAGCGCAGCACTCAGGGATTGCGACCGGCTGCCGTTAAAGTGATGGCAATGTGATACATGTCACGCAGGTTGTGCTTAACTGTCTGCGTGAAGGCAATGTGCCATCTTTTTTGCGGGTCGGAGTTTTACCCTTGTCACGCGTGTCCGCTTTACGTTTCAGTCATTTCCTTCCTTCGTTGCTGCTCTTGCTGGCCGGGCTCTCGGCTGCTTACGTCAAGGATCTCAACGTCTTCTTCACCTCGCTGTTCAACGTATTGCCGACTCTGGTGCTCCTGCTGGGCGGATCGTATTGCGCGGTGTATCGCCGCCAGCGCGAACTGTTCTTGATGATCACGGTGTATATCGCCTATTTCCTGCTCGACACCCAGACCGACTTCTACCGCGACCACGGTCGCGTGCGCGAAGACGCTGCGGTGGTGTTTCACCTGTGCTGCCTGCTGTTGCCGCTGCTGTTCAGCATCTATGCGCTGTGGCAGGAAAAGACTCACCTGTTCCGTGACTTTGTGGCCCGTGGTGCGGTTTTGTTGGCGGTGGGCAGTGTGGCGCTGGCGCTCGAGCAAAGTTATCCCCAGGCGGTGCTGAACTGGTTGGCGGAAATCCGCTGGCCGGCGTTGCACGGTAGCTGGATGAGCTTGATCCAGTTGTCGTACCCGATGTTCCTGATTGGCTTCCTTACCCTCGCGGCGCAGTACTGGTACCAGCCGCGCCCGCTGCATGCGGCGCAACTGGTGGGGTTGCTGGGCATGTTCTGGATGTTGCCGCAAACCTTCATCCTGCCGTTCACCCTGAACATCATGTGCAGCCAAGTGATGTTGATGATTGCCGCCGGCGTGGCCCATGAGGCGTATCAAATGGCGTTCCGCGACGAATTGACCGGTTTGCCGGGGCGTCGCGCGCTCAATGAGCGCATGCAGCGGCTGGGGCGCAACTACGTGTTGGCCATGACTGACGTCGATCATTTCAAGCGCTTCAACGACACCCATGGTCACGATGTGGGGGACCAGGTGCTGCGCCTGGTCGCGAGCAAACTGTCCAAGGTCAACGGCGGTGGGCGTGCCTACCGCTATGGCGGTGAAGAGTTCGCGGTGGTGTTCGCCGGCAAGAGCCTGGAGGAATGCTTGCCGCACCTGGAGGAAATCCGCGAGATCATCGCCGACTACGACATCAAGCTGCGCAACCAGGACAGCCGCCCCCAGGACGATCAGCAGGGTCGTCAGCGCAGGGCAGGCAGTGGCGCGTCGAGTGTGTCGGTGACCATCAGCATCGGTGTGGCCGAACGCCAGGCCGAGCAGCGTACGCCCGAAGAAGTGCTCAAGTCAGCCGACCAGGCGTTGTATGCCGCCAAGGGCGCCGGGCGTAACTGTGTGGTCGCTTCCGGGCAGACCCGGCGGGGCGCGGTACGCATGGAAGGCGCTGCCGGTTGAGTGATGGCGGTGTATTCAGCGACTCGACAGTGATTGTTCGGTGGGGTGGCCGGCAGTAGGTTGAAACCATCTGCTGCCGGAGACATTGCCATGCCTGAGTACAAAGCTCCCCTGCGCGATATGCGCTTTCTGATCGACCACGTGTTTGATTTCCATGGCCATTACGCTGCCCTGGGGGCGACAGACGCCAGCCCGGACATGGTCAATGCGATTCTCGAAGAAGGTGCGAAATTCTGTGAGAACGTGCTCGCGCCGCTCAACCGCAGCGGCGATGAAGAGGGCTGCCATTTCGACAACGGCGTGGTGACCACGCCCAAGGGCTTCAAGGAAGCCTTTGCCCAATACGTGGAAGGCGGCTGGCACGGCGTGGCGGCGGACCCGGCCTACGGCGGCCAAGGCTTGCCGCAATCGCTGGGCCTGGTGCTGAGTGAGATGATCGGTTCGAGCAACACGTCGTGGGGCATGTACCCGGGCCTCACCCACGGTGCGATGTCGGCCATTCATGCCCACGGCACCGCCGAGCAGAAAGAGACCTTCCTGAGCAAACTCACCGCCGGCGAGTGGACCGGCACCATGTGCCTCACCGAGGCCCATTGCGGTACGGACCTGGGGCTGATCAAGACCCGTGCCGTACCCCAGGCGGATGGCAGTTACGCGATTACCGGCAGCAAGATCTTCATCTCGGCCGGCGAGCATGACATGAGCGCCAACATCATCCACCTGGTATTGGCCAAGTTGCCGGATGCGCCGGCGGGCACCAAGGGTATTTCGCTGTTTATCGTGCCCAAGTTCCATGCCGATTCCGGCGCGCGCAACGCGGTGCACTGCGGCTCCATCGAGCACAAGATGGGCATCAAGGCGTCGGCGACGTGTGTACTGAACTTCGACGGCGCCAAAGGCTTTTTGATCGGCGAGGCGAACAAAGGCCTCAACTGCATGTTCACCATGATGAACCATGCGCGCCTGGGCACCGGCATGCAGGGGTTGTGCAATGGCGAGGCGAGCTTCCAGGGCGCGATCCAGTACGCCAATGATCGCTTGCAGATGCGCTCATTGACGGGCGCCAAGGCCCCGGAAAAGGCCGCCGACCCGATCATCGTGCACGCCGATGTCCGCCGCATGCTGCTGACCATGAAGGCGTTCAACGAAGGCAACCGCGCACTCACCTACTTCACCGCGCAATTGCTCGACACGGCGCACCTGAGCAGCGACGCCAACCAGCGGCAGGAGGCCGAAGACCTGCTGGCGTTTCTCACGCCCATCTGCAAGGCGTTCATGACCGAGACCGGGCTGGAGGTGACCAACCACGGCATGCAGGTGTTCGGCGGCCATGGTTACATTCGTGAGTGGGGCATGGAGCAACTGGCGCGCGATGCGCGGATCGCGCCGATCTACGAAGGAACCAATGGCATCCAGGCGCTCGACCTGCTGGGGCGCAAGGTGTTGGGCAGCCAGGGCAAGTTGCTGCGCGGGTTCACGAAGATCGTGCATAAGTTCTGCGCAGCGAACGCCGAGCATCCGCAGTTCAAGGGGGCTGTGGCACAACTCAATCAGTTGAATCAGGAATGGGGCACGTTGACCACCCAGGTCGGTATGGCCGCGATGAAAAAACCGGATGAAGTGGGCGCGGCGGCAGTGGATTACTTGATGTACAGCGGTTACATCATCCTCGCCTACCTGTGGTTGCGCATGGCCATGGCGGCGCAGGCGCAAGGCGATGCCGAGTTTGCCCAGGCCAAGCTTGCCACCTGCGACTTCTACTTCAAGCGCCTGTTGCCGCGTACCGCGACCCATCGGGCGGCTGTGGAGGCAGGCAGCGACTGTCTGATGAGTCTGCCTGCGGAGGCTTTTGCGCTTCGGTGACTTAAAAATACCGATCAGTCACAAAGGGACCCTATGTGTCTGAAAAGTTGTTCGGGTACACTCGGAGCCTGTAAAACCGATCCTATCGAACCACTTTTCATGTTCTCACGAGGTTTGCCATGGCTGATTACAAAGCGCCGCTGCGGGATATGCGCTTCGTCCTCAATGAAGTCTTTGAGGTCGCCACTACTTGGGCCCGGTTGCCGGCATTGGCAGACACCGTCGATGCCGAAACCGTTGAGGCAATCCTCGAAGAAGCCGGCAAAGTCACTGCCAAGTCCATCGCCCCGCTCAGCCGTAGTGGCGATGAGCAAGGTTGCCGCTGGGACAACACGGCGGTGTTTACCCCGGAGGGTTTCCCACAGGCCTACAAAACCTACGCCGAAGGCGGCTGGGTGGGTGTAGGCGGTGACCCGCTCTTTGGCGGCATGGGCATGCCCAAGGCGGTATCGGCCCAGGTCGAAGAGATGATCAACTCGTCGAGCCTGGCGTTCGGCCTGTATCCGATGCTGACCTCGGGTGCCTGTGTGTCGATCAACACCCACGCCAGTGAAGCGCTCAAGGCCACTTACCTGCCGAATATGTACTCGGGCGCGTGGTCGGGCTCCATGTGTCTGACCGAAGCCCATGCCGGTACCGACCTGGGCATCATTCGCACCAAGGCCGAGCCGCAGGCGGACGGTTCCTACACGATCAGCGGAACCAAGATCTTTATCACCGGCGGTGAACACGACCTGACCGAAAACATCATCCACCTGGTGCTGGCCAAGTTGCCCGATGCGCCGGCCGGTCCCAAGGGGATTTCGCTGTTTCTGGTGCCCAAGTTCATGGTGAACGCTGACGGCAGCCTTGGCGCGCGCAATACCGTGAGCTGTGGTTCCATCGAGCACAAGATGGGGATCCAGGCGTCTGCCACCTGTGTGATGAACTTCGACGCCGCGGTGGGCTTCCTGGTAGGCGAGCCCAACCGTGGACTGGCGGCGATGTTCACCATGATGAACTACGAGCGCCTGGGGGTGGGTATCCAGGGGTTGGCGTCTGGTGAGCGTTCCTATCAGAACGCCATCGAGTATGCGCGTGACCGGCTGCAGAGCCGTTCGCCGACCGGTGTCAAGTCCCGGGACAAGATGGCTGATCCGATCATCGTCCACCCGGACGTACGCCGCATGCTGCTGACCATGAAGGCGGCGAACGAGGGCGGTCGTGCGTTCTCCACTTACGTGGCCACGCAACTGGACATCGCCAAGTTCAGCGACGATGCCGCTGCCCGCGAACGTGCAGATAGCCTGGTGGCGTTGTTGACCCCGGTGGCCAAAGCGTTTCTGAGCGACCTGGGCCTGGAAACCACCGTGCTGGGCCAGCAGGTGTTTGGCGGCCACGGCTACATCCGCGAGTGGGGCCAGGAGCAACTGGTGCGCGACGTGCGCATCACCCAGATCTACGAAGGCACCAACGGCATTCAGGCTCTGGATTTGATGGGGCGCAAGATCGTTGGCAGCAATGGCGCGTTCTATAAGCTGTTCGCCGACGAAATTCGCCAGTTCATCGCTTCTGCCGGGGCCGAACTGGCCGAATTCACCAAGCCACTGAGCGCCGCGCTGGACAATCTGGACGAGCTGACGGCGTGGGTGCTGGACCGCGCGAAAACCAATCCCAATGAGATCGGTGCCGCTTCGGTGGAGTACCTGCACGCGTTCGGGTACATGGCCTACGCCTACATGTGGGCAAGGATGGCCAAGGCCGCGCTGGGCAAAGAGGCCGAGGACGACTTCTACGCCAGCAAACTGGGGACGGCGCGCTTCTACTTTGCCCGCTTGCTGCCGCGTATTCATTCGCTGAGCGCGTCGGTCAAGGCGGGCAGCGAATCGCTGTTTTTACTGGATGAAGCGCAGTTCTGAGGACGGGGAGAGCGTGTAAGCATTCTCTTACATGACGTGCTGCTAATCGTCCTCTATCGCCAGATTGGATCCACGGATAATCTACTTGCCATGGACGTCGCGCAGGAAGCGCAAAGCAAAAACACGGACACGTAGGATTCTGCCAGGGTGGCGGAGTGAAATGGATGTCAGGGAAACAGTCTGCAAAGCCCCGCTTCGGCGGGGTTTTCTTTTGTCCGCGAAAAAGTCAGGCCGCCGTTCAAGTCTGTGTCTGCGGGGCATTCATCACGTCCTCCAGCAAGGTGCGCAGCAATGCCACCGTCGCTTGCTGGCGCTGCACATCGCGACACACCAGGCCGACTTTCAGCGGCACTCGCGGTTCGCTCAACGGCTTCCAGAGCAGCGACTGGCTGTTGTGTTCGTCTTGGGAGCGCCCGGGCAACACGGTCGCCAGTTGGGTATGGGGCAGGCTGTCGAGAATCCCCACCATGGTATTCAGTTCGGCCTGTACTTGCGGGCGACGCCCGAGGTTGGACAACTGCCCCTGCCAGATTTGCCGGATCTGGAATTCTTCCCCGAGCAACAGCATCGGCAACTCGGCCGCCTGTTTCAGCGAGACCTTCTTGAATTCACGCAAGGGATGATCCTCGGGGATCACCACCTTCAGCTCATCGTCATACAACAACACACCGTGCAGCCCTGGCTGGCGCGGTGGCAGATAGCTGATGCCGATATCCAGCGAGCCATTGAGCAAGCGCCGCTCGATCTCAAGCCCGGTCAGTTCGTAGATCTGCACAACAAGATGCGGCTGCGCCTTGCGCACGCGTTCCAGCATCTGCGGTACCAGGCTGGTGTGCACGGTTTGCAGCACGCCGATGGCCAGGGTGCGCATCGCCTGGCCCTTGAAGTTTCGCAAGGCTTCGACGGCTTGCTGCATGCCGTCGATCAACGGCAATGCGTGGTTGTACAGCGTGTGTGCGGCCAGTGTCGGCAAAAGGCGCTTGCTGCTGCGCTCGAACAGGCTGACATCCAGGTTCTGTTCCAGTTGGCGAATCTGTTGCGACAGGGCCGGCTGTGAGATTGACAGGCGCTCGGCGGCTCGACCGACGTGGCCTTCTTCATACACCGCGACGAAATAACGCAGTTGCTTGAAATCCATAAGACTTACTTATCGAAAAAGCTGGAAAATCGAAATGGCCGCAGCCCCCCGAGACGCCTAGTCTAGCGCCTATCCACAAGGCTTACAGGGCCAGATCGGGCAATGAACAGCGTTTATGTTGGTAGCGTTTACATAGGCAAGTCAAAAAATCCAAAGACGGCGTATAGGGGGCGCATCGACCAAGGTCCGGTTGCCATCGAGTGTGACCTGTGAACCTGTTCAACCTTCGTCGTCCCGCGCCGAGCCTGGATGACCTGATGCTCGACCCGGTGCGTGACAACCCGTCCGCTGAGCGTCTGATGCCGACTGCCGTGCGGCCCCCGCAGGTGTTCACACGCGGCCAGGGCTCATGGCTGTGGGACAGCGACGAGCGCGCCTACCTCGACTTCAGCCAGGGCAACGCGGCCAACAGCCTGGGCCACAGCCCCCAGGTGCTGATCAAGGCCATGGCCGACCAGAGCCAGATGCTGATTCACCCCGGTCACGGTCTGCACACGCCTGCGCAACTCAACCTTGTCGAGCGTCTGTGTCACCGCACCGGCAGCGACCAGGCCTACTTGCTCAACAGCGGCTCGGAAGCGTGCGAGGCGGCCATCAAGCTAGCGCGCAAATGGGGGCAACTGCATCGCGGCGGCGCCTACCGCATCATCAGTGCGAGCCATGCGTGCCATGGCCGCAGTTTCGCCGCGATGGCGGCCTCGGCGGGCGCAGGTGCGAACCGCTTCGAACCGTCATTGCCGGGCTTCAGCCACGTGCCTTTCAACGATCTGCCGGCTTTGCACGCAGCGGTGGATGCGCAGACGGTCGCCATCCTGCTTGAACCCATTCAGGGCGAGGCCGGCGTGATTCCGGCGACTGAGCATTACCTCAAGGGGGTCGAGCGGCTGTGCCGCGAACTGGGCATCCTGCTGATCCTCGATGAAGTGCAGACGGGCATGGGTCGCTGCGGCAGCTTGCTCGCCGAACAAGCCTACGGCGTCCGCGCGGATATCATCACCCTCGGTAAAGGCCTGGGCGGCGGCGTCCCCCTGTCGGCGTTACTGGCGCGGGGTAAAGCCTGTTGTTTCGAGCCCGGCGAGCTCGACGGTACGCACCACGGTAATGCACTGCTGGCGTCGGCCGGGCTCGCTGTGCTCGATACCGTGTTGGCGCACGGTTTTCTCGAACAGGTTCGCGCGTCGGGCCTTTACCTGGGCGAAGGACTGGCCCGCCTGGCGTATCGCTATGAGCATGGCCAACTGCGCGGGCAAGGTCTGATGTGGGGCCTCACGCTGTCGGATGACTCCGCAGAGGCGGTCGTAAAAGCGGCGTTGCATGAAGGCCTGATCCTGAATGCCCCACAACCCGACTGCCTGCGTTTCACTCCTGCCCTGACAGTCAGCAAAAGCAACATCGACGAAATGCTCCTGCGTCTGGCACGGGCTTTCTCCCGTGTGCGCTCCGCGCAACTGCACTGCCGCAAGGGCATCGCCGTCTGATTCCTTGATCCAGAACCGTCTCGCGGCATACGCGGTGCCTCCAGCCTGACTCTTTTGGCTGGGGGCATTTTTTTGCCCCGCACCAGGGCAGTGGCTCTGTGCCAGATCCCACTGAACCCTCACGAACCTCCAGGGTCGATTAGCTACACGGCTCGCACGAGCCGACTTTCAGGAGCTGATCCCATGGATTTCATCCGTATCATCATCGCCATTCTGTTGCCGCCACTGGGTGTATTCCTGCAAGTGGGCTTTGGCGGCGCGTTCTGGCTGAATATTCTGCTGACCCTGTGCGGCTATATCCCGGGCATCGTGCATGCGGTGTACATCATCGCCAAGCGCTGAGGCCGTCAGCCTTTTGCAATGAGCCGTGAGTTGCGCTCATTGCGAAAGGCCAGTTGCGCGATGGTCTGGGTGGCCTGTTCGGCATCTTCCCGTGCTTGAAGGATGATGCCGTGCTGTTCGGACTTGCTGCACACCGGGTCGGCATTGCTGGCGTCGCCCGTGAGCATGAAGGCCTGGCAGCGGCAACCGCCGAAGTCCTTTTCCTTTTCATCGCATGAGCGGCATGGCTCGGGCATCCAGTCGTAGCCACGAAAGCGGTTGAAACCGAACGAGTCGTACCAGATGTGTTGCATGCTGTGGTCGCGCACGTTGGGAAATTGCACCGGCATCTGTCGGGCGCCGTGACAGGGCAAGGCTGTACCGTCCGGCGTCACTGTCAGAAAGATACTGCCCCAGCCGTTCATGCAGGCTTTCGGGCGCTCTTCGTAATAGTCCGGCGTCACGAAGATGAGTTTGCACGGGTGACCTTCGGCTTCAAGCCGGGCGCGGTATTCGTTGGTGATGCGTTCAGCGCGCACCAGTTGCTCCCGGGTCGGCAACAGTCCCACGCGATTGAGCTGCGCCCAGCCATAGAACTGGCAGGTGGCGAGTTCGACGAAGTCCGCCTCCAGGGCGATGCACAGCTCGATAATGCGGTCGATCTTGTCGATGTTGTGCCGATGAGTGACGAAGTTCAGCACCATCGGGTAGCCGTGGGCCTTCACCGCGCGGGCCATCTCCAGCTTTTGCGCGAACGCTTTTTTGGAACCGGCCAGCAGGTTGTTCACCTGCTCATCACTGGCCTGGAAACTGATCTGGATATGGTCCAGACCGGCCTTCTTGAAGTCGCTGATTTTCTGCTCGGTAAGGCCTATCCCTGAGGTGATCAGGTTGGTGTAAAAACCCAGCTTGCGTGCCTCGCCGATCAACTCGGCGAGGTCCTGGCGCACCAGCGGCTCACCACCGGAAAAACCCAGTTGCGCGGCGCCCATTTCGCGGGCTTCGCGAAATACCTTGAACCACTGCTCGGTGCTCAGTTCCTTGCCTTGCTCGGCGAAATCCAGCGGGTTCGAGCAATACGGGCACTGAAGCGGGCAGCGATAGGTCAGCTCGGCGAGCAGCCACAGCGGCAGGCCGACGGGCGGCTTTTCAGGCAAGGGTGATCCAGTGCTCGGCACGGGCGACCTCCATGAATTGCTCGATGTCATCGCCCAACTCAGGCACACCGGGGAATTGCTGTTCCAGCGCAGCGATGATGGCTGCCACATCGCGCTCGCCATCGATCAAGCCACCGATCAACGCTGCGCTTTCGTTGAGCTTGATCATGCCCTCCGGGTAGAGCAGCACATGGCCTTTTTGCGCGGGCTCGTATTGGTAGCGATAGCCCTGGCGCCAGGCGGGTTTTTTGCTGCGATCAAAGCTCATAGGGTGATCCCTTTATGCCATACCCGTTGCTCGGTCACGCTGTGATACGGCGGGCGTTTGAGTTCGTAGGCCATGCTCATGGCGTCCAGCATGCTCCACAGGATGTCCAGTTTGAACTGCAGAATTTCCAGCATGCGCTCCTGGCCTTCCCGGGTGGTGTAGTGCTGCAGGGTGATCGCCAGGCCGTGTTCCACATCGCGACGTGCCTGGCCCAGGCGGGTGCGGAAGTATTCGTAGCCGGCCGGGTTGATCCAGGGGTAATGCTGCGGCCAGCTGTCGAGGCGCGACTGGTGGATCTGCGGCGCGAACAGTTCGGTCAGTGAACTGCTGGCGGCTTCCTGCCAACTGGCGCGACGGGCGAAGTTGACGTAGGCGTCCACCGCAAACCGCACACCGGGCAGCACCAGTTCCTGGGAGCGCAACTGGTCGGGGTCAAGGCCGACCGCCTGGCCCAGGCGTAGCCAGGCTTCGATGCCACCGTCTTCACCCGGGGCTCCGTCGTGATCAAGCAGGCGCTGGATCCATTCGCGGCGGATTTCACGGTCCGGGCAGTTGGCCAGGATCGCGGCGTCTTTCAGCGGAATATTCACCTGGTAGTAGAAGCGGTTGGCGACCCAGCCCTGAATCTGCTCGCGGCTCGCGCGGCCTTCGTACATCGCCACGTGGTAGGGGTGATGAATATGGTAGAAGGCGCCCTTGGCGCGCAGGGCTGCCTCGAATTCGGCGGTGCTCAATGGCGTGTCAGTCATGTCGTCTGTTCCTACAGTTCAATGCTCATGCCGTCGTAAGCCACTTCGACATTACGCCGCACCAATTCCGCCCGCTCGGGGGAGTCTTCATCGAGGATCGGGTTGGTGTTGTTGATGTGGATAAGCACTTTGCGCTGTTCGGGCAACTGCTCCAGCACTTCGAGCATGCCGCCGGGGCCGTTCTGCGCCAGGTGGCCCATCTCGCGTCCGGTCCGCGTGCCGACGCCGCGGCGCTGCATCTCGTCGTCGTCCCACAGCGTGCCGTCCACCAGCAGGCAATCGCTGCCGGCCATGATCTCCAGCAACGGTGCGTCGACCTTGCCCAGCCCTGGGGCATAGAACAATTTGCCGCCGCTGCGCAGGTCTTCGACGATCAGGCCGATGTTATCGCCCGGGTGCGGATCGAAGCGATGCGGCGAGTAGGGTGGCGCCGCGCTGCGCAGCGGCAGTGGGGTGAAGCGCAGGTTGGGGCAGGCCGGTACGGTGAAGCTGGCATCCAGCTCGATACGGTTCCAGGCCAGGCCACCGTTCCAGTGGGTGAGCATGGTGAACAGCGGGAAGCCGGTGCTCAGGTCTTCATGGACCATGTCGGTGCACCACACTTGGTGGGGGCAACCTTCACGCAGGCTGAGCAGGCCGGTGGTGTGGTCGATCTGGCTGTCCATCAGGATGATCGCGCTGATGCCGGTGTCGCGCAGGGCACGGCCGGGTTGCATCGGTGTGAAGCCCTGCAATTGCGCGCGAATGTCCGGCGAGGCGTTGCACAGCACCCAATTGACGCCGTCATCCGAGATCGCGATGGACGACTGCGTACGCGCCTGGGCTCGCAGGCTGCCATCACGAAAACCCGCGCAGTTCGCGCAATTGCAGTTCCATTGCGGGAAACCACCGCCGGCGGCGGAACCTAGAATCTGGACAAACATGGTCGCTCCATCAAGCTCAAAACAAAAACGCCCCGGGCGAACCGAGGCGTTGTATTACCCAGCCGATTAACGGCTGGCGAAGTACATGGTGACTTCGAAACCAATACGCAGATCAGTGTAAGCAGGTTTGGACCAGGTCATATTCTTACTCCTACGAAGGGATGGGACGTTTACTACTGAGTAATACATATAGTCCACCTCCAGTCGGAGATGTTCAGATGTGTGCGTAGGAATGTTACGCAATTCTTTTCAAGTTAGCGCTGTCTTGGTGGAAAAAGCCTGTTGCAGGGTTGGCAATGATCAGCCTTCCAGGCGCCAGTCCTCTGTGATGCGCGGGCCGTTGGCCACGCAGCGCCAGCCGCCTGCAGCGTCATTCAATTGCCGGGCTGCGTGGTGCAGATCTTCACGGGTGCAGCCGGAGATCAACGACTGCAGCTGTTCCAGATAACCCGACGGATGGCCAGCCAGCCGGGCGTGCCAAAGCAGCTCCGCGCCTTGGGCTACCGGCAGGCTGTGTGCCGAGAATTGCTCTGCCAGGGCTTGATTGCCCAGGTCTTCGCAGCTGTCGATCAGGCTCGGCAGCTGCGCCACAAAGGTTTGCACGTGCTCAACGATGCCTTCCAGCGCTACGTCAGGTGACTGCACGCCCAGCAGCAGGCCAGTTTGCCCGTTGATCTGTCGGATTGCGCTGAACACCGCGTAGCCGATTTGCAGCTCCACTCGCAGGCGTTGATAGAAGGGCCCCTGAAGTACATGGGCGAGCAGGCGCCATACGGCTTCATCTGCCAATGCCTGGCTCGGAACGGGGCAAAACAGCAACAGCGCGGCTTCACGGGAGTCGGTGTTCACTTCATGCCAGATTCGCCGGCCACCGAGAGACGGTGCCGCAGTGTCCAGGCTCGCGGGTTGCCCGGGCAGACGCGCGGCTGCGACCTTGATGGCGGCTTCGTGCGCGGAAGGGAACCCCAGCCCCAGGCCTTGCCAGCGCGCGGCGCTCCACGATACCGGCTGAGGTTCCAGGTGAACGCAACAAGTCGGTAGCGCCTTGAGCAATTCCCGGATGGCAATCATGGGAGGCAAAGCGGCGTGGACCGGTGGCGCCTGTTTCAGGCTGAGTGCCAAGGCGTCCAGTATGGCCGGCATGGGTTCGCACAGTCCGGTCATCTTTACCAGCCAGTCATTACCCAGGTTTTCGCATGAAAGCTCGACACCGGCCTGGCGGGCATTCTCGCGCAGCGATTGCAATGCGCTTTCCAGGCCCGAAGGCGCCGACTGCCATTGCAGGTACAGCGCCGCTTCATCACTGTCGTTCGCCAGCGCCGGGCTGAAGGCCAGCGCCGAGGTTTCGCGACGTCCGCGGGTGCGGTCCTGGGCGAAGGTGCGCAAGCCTCGATGGGCGCTGGTCTGGCCGCGAATCAGGCCGGCGCGTTCTTCTTTGGCTTGTGGGCGCAGGAAGGGATTGCACGGTGGCAGTTGCCAGGCGTGCGCAGAGGGTTGCAGGTGCAGGCCGTCGAGCATGGCTTTCAACGCAGCGAGGCTTTGGTCCGACAGATCCCCGCAGTCGTTGCGGGCCAAGGCGAGCGCACCTTGGGTCTGTTGTTGACGAGTGATCAGCAGCGCGAACTCTTCGCGCAATGAAGTCCAATCGCTCTGTGCGAAAAAGCTCAGCCAGTCGTACAGCAGCGCCTCGATTTGCGTCGCCGAAGCGTCCTGGCTGCTGAGCGTAAAGTCGATATCCAATACAGCTTGCCCGGCGAAGTGATAGGGCACCGAGGCATGCAGGGCGCTGGCCAGTTGCTGTGTTTGCAGTGCGGCCAGCAACCCGCCCGGCGTCGAGGCGTTGAGCCAGGTGCAAAGGAAATCCAGGGCTTCTCGGGGGGCGTCGCAAGTGATGACCTGATGCAGGTGCTGGTTGGCCTGATGCTGATAGCGAGTGGCTTGACCGTGCATCAATGACGGTGGTGCGGATTGTGGGTGCAGCGGCCCGGAGGTCAGCTGTTCGCTGAAGCGTTGCGCCAGGCTTTCCAGCTCTTCCAACGGCAGTGGGCTGGCCAGGCTCAGGGTCATCTGCCCGCTCTGATAGAAATGCGTGTGAAATTCCCGCAACGCCTGCTGAAAGGCCTCACGCTCCACCGGCAAACTGTCGCGATTGCCCGCGTGAAAGCCCCGCAGCGGGTGGTCAGCTGCAAGTCCTTCCAGCAGCGCGACCTGTTGCTGCGCCTGGGCATCCTGGGACCAGGCGACGAACTCGGCGTGCAGCACTTCGCGCTCGCGCAGTTGATCTTCCAGCGCCAGGCGCGGGTGGGTCAGCATATCGGCCAGCCGCTCCAGTCCATCGGCAAACGTCGCAATCGGCAGCTCGAAGAAGAAGTCCGTCGTGCGTTCACGGGTGCTGGCGTTGACCTGGCCGCCGTGCCTTTGCACGTAGGCCATCAATCCTTCGCTTGTGGGAAAACGCGCTGTGCCCAAGAACAGCAAATGCTCAAGGAAGTGTGCCAGGCCCGGCCATGCCAGCGGCACGTCATGGCTGCCGGCGGCCACTCTCAGTACGGCCGCGCAACGCTTCAAACGCGGCGCATGCTGCAAGGAAACGCGCAGGCCGTTGGCAAGCGTCAGATGGATAGGGTGAGGGTGGACCGGCGCAGGCATGGGCACTTCCAAAACGTAGGAAGCGCCTATGCTAGCAAACCCGTTGAATCAGGGCTTGTGCAGCGCGCCGTACAACTCGGGGCGGCGGTCTTGCAGGTAGTGGTTGGCCGCACGGGCGTCGAGGATCGACTGGCGATCCAATTGCCCGACGATCAGGGCTTCATCCAGTCCTGCCTGGGCAATGCGCTGGCCATTGGGTGCAGCGATGCTGCTTTGCCCGCAGTACTGAATCTCGCCTTCGTCCCCGCAATAATTGGCATAGGCCACATAGCACTGGTTTTCAAAGGCCCGCGCCCGCACGGTCACGTCGGCGACAAAGTCGAACGGCACCATATTGGCGGTGGGTACCAGGATCAGTTCCGCACCGGCCAGCGCCAGTCGTCGAGTGTTTTCGGGGAACTCCAGGTCGTAGCAGATCAGGCAGCCCAGTTTCCAGCCGTTGAGTTCCACCACCGGGAAATCATCATCGCCAGCGCTGAACATCGCGTGATCCAGATCGCCGAACAAGTGGGTCTTGCGGTAGTTGCACAGGCGCTGGCCGTGGGCATCGATCAGTTGCACAGCGTTGTAGATCTGCCCGTCGTCGGCCCGCTCCGGGTAACCGTACAGAATCGCCAGCCCGGCGCTTTTGGCCAGCTCGGCAATCGCCTGTGCGGATGGTCCATCCTGCGCTTCGGCCAACGCGCCGACGGCTTCGGCGCCGATGTTGTAGCCGCTGAGGAACATCTCTGGCAGCACCAATACGTCGGCGCCGGACGCTTCATGCGCCAACGAGTGCAAGCGCTTGAGATTGCCGGCCACATCCAGCGGTAGTGGAGGGCATTGGTACAGAGCGACGCGCATACTCAACTCCTTAATCGGTCAGGGCAATCGGGCCGATTTCGTCAAAGACATCACCCGGGCCCGGGTTCTCCGGGTGAGTGCTGCCGCCGAAGTGAGTCATGATGCCCCACACCGCATTGAGAGAGGTTTGCACAGCGCCTTCTACCCATGCCGGGGTCCAGGATACGTCGTCACCTGCGATGAAAATCCCGCGCTGTTCGGCAGGCATGTCCTTCTGCATGAAGTGCGCGTACATGCGCTGGTTGTAGCGATAGTGGCCCGGCAGCGCCCCCTTGAAGGCGCCGAGGAAGTGCGGGTCGGCTTCCCAGGACACGGTTATCGGGTCGCCGATGATGCGCGCCTTGATATCGACTTTCGGGTAGATCTTCTTCAGCGCATCCAGGGCCAGTTTCACGCGCTTGTCGATGGGTTGCGGCAGCATCTTCAATGCATCGCTCATCCATGAATAGGACAGGCAGATCACCCCCGGCTTGTCGTCGCCGTTGTCGAACAGGTAAGTGCCACGGGTCAGGCGATCGGTGAGGGTCATGCTCATCAGGTCGCGGCCAGTCTCCGGGTCTTTGTCCTTCCAGAATGGGCGGTCGACCATCACGAAGGTTTTCGACGATTGCATGTAGCGGGTGCGGTCGAGGGCCATCCACATCTTTTGCGAGAACAGGGTTTCGTCGCATTCGATCTGGGTGGTCAGCAGCCAGCTTTGGCAGGTGGTGAGCACGGCCGCGTATTCACGGGTGTCGCCGTAGTTGTCAGTCACCGCAAAACGTCCGTCGGCGGCGTGGGCGATGCGCTTCACCCCGGCCCGGGGCGCGCCACGATGCAGTGAGCTGAGGTTGGTACCGGCCGGCCAGTGGGCGCAGCGCTCCGGCACATGGCGCCAGATGCCCATGGGGACCTGGGCCACGCCGCCGACGACCAAGTGCTGGTGGTCGTCGCAGTTGGTCATCACCACGCGGAAGATTTCCAGCATGGAGTTGGGAAAGTCCGAGTCCCAGCCGCCGGTACCGAAGCCCACCTGGCCGAACACTTCGCGGTGCGCAAACGAGAGCTTGGCGAACGCTTTGGACGTGGCGACAAAATCGTAGAAGGTGCGGTCATCCCACAGCGGCACGAGTTTGTTCCACAGCGCCTTGAGGCGCGGTACGTCACGGTCGCGGATGGCTTGCTGGATATCGCCGAACTGCGAGCCGGCTTCCAGGGCATCGGCCCAGGCATCGGCCACTTCCTGGAACAACACCGGCAGGTCGGAGAGTTTCTGCGCGTAGTGGGTCTGGCCTTCGAGGTCGATCACCGTGCTGCCGGAGGCTGGGGTCAGCGGGTTGGGGAAGGGTTTGGTCTCCAGCCCGAGTTTGTCCACGTAGTGATAGAACGCAGTGGACGACACCGGAAAGCGCATGCCGCCCAGTTCGGCGATGATGCCTTCGGCACCTTCAAACGCTTGAGAGCGCAAGCGCCCGCCCATCTTCGACGCTTCGTACACCACCGGCTTCAGGCCGAGTTTCATCAATTCATAGGCGGCCACCAGGCCCGCGATGCCGGCACCGACAATCGCCACTTCCGCGCCATGCTGGGCGGCAGGAATACTGCCCAGTCCGGCGGGGTGTTCGATCCAGTCATCAAAGGCGAACGGGAAATCCGGGCCAAAGATGGTGATGGGTTTTTTACCGTCTGCTGGGTGGCGATTTTTTTTGTTGAATGCGTTCATGGCAAACCTGGCTGGTCACTCGGCGGGGCACGACCCGCTGAGTATAGGAAAAGATGGCAGCCAGTTTAGGGAGCGTTGCGCTCGTTAATAAGACGCAAAGTGTCGTCGAATTGAACTGTTTTTAGTCATAGTGACGATAAAGTTGATCAAATTGGCTGGCCACGGTCCAGTTTGCTGCTGAGGATGATCGACGTGGTGGTTTTTTCCACGCCGTCGACGCTGCCAATCTGGTCCAGCAATTGGTCGAGTTGCTCCGGCGAATCCGTGCGCAGCCACGCCACGTAATCGAACTCGCCACTCACCGCACACAACTGCTGCACTTGGGCCATGGCGCTCAATCGGCGCAGCACTTCCTTGCCCGAGCGTGGCTGCACGGTAATGCCCACGTAAGCCTGCAATCCCCCATCCACCACCCGCTGGCCCAGCCGCACGCCATAACCGGTGATCACCTGGGTTTTCTCCAGGCGCGCCAGGCGTGAGGTCACCGTAGTGCGCGCGATACCCAACTGCCGAGCAAGCATGGCCACGCTCTCGCGGGCGTTGATCTGCAAGGCGGCGATCAGTTGGCGGTCGATTTCGTCGAGGATGGGCAAGGGAAGAGCTCCAGTGCGGGCGGCAATGGTGGGCTATGTTACAGGCTTCCAGACACACAAAAGCCGCGCATTGCGCGGCTTTCTTGTTTGGTGGGCCCACACGGACTTGAACCGTGGACCAAAGGATTATGAGTCCTCTGCTCTGACCAACTGAGCTATAGGCCCTGTAACAGGTCGCGGATTATAGCGATGGTTTCTCTGCTGTGCTATCCGAAAAATCCTCGAGGTGCGTGCGAAGGAAGGTGGCGGCAAAGCGCTCGGGCGGCAGGGGCAGGCTGACGATGAAGCCTTGCATCTGTTCGCAGCCCTCGGCGGCAAGGAAGGCTTGCTGGGCGGGGGTTTCCACGCCTTCGGCGATAATGGTGAATTGCATGCTGTGGCCCAGGGCGATGATGGCGCGGACGATCGCGGCGTCGTGGGGATCGTCGGGCAGGCCGCGGACGAAGGATTGATCGATTTTCAGGTAGTCCAGCGGCAGGCGCTTGAGGTAGCTGAGGGACGAATAACCCGTACCGAAGTCATCGATTGCCAGTTGCACGCCCAGGCGTTTGAGCTGGTGCAGGACCTCCAGTGCTTCTTCGGCTTGGCTCATGATGAAGTTTTCGGTGATTTCCAGTTGCAGGCACCCGGGGGCCAGGCGGTAGTCGTGCAGCAGCTGTTTGATGCGTGACAGCAGGTTGGGATGCCGCAGCTGGGCGCCGGCGAGGTTGACCGACAGGGGGCCGAAGTCGTCGAAGGTACGTTGCCAGATGTGCATTTGTCGGCAGGCCTGCTCCAGGACCCAGTCGCCAATTTGCAGGATCATGCCGTTCTCTTCGGCCAGGGCAATGAAATGCTCGGGCGGCACGTCACCGAAGGTGGGGTGCCGCCAGCGGATCAGTGCTTCGGCGCCGATCAGTTCCTGGGTCTTCAGGCTGCGTTTGGGCTGGTAGTACAGGGACAGTTCGTCACGCTCGATGGCGCGGCGCAGTTCGTGCTCCAGGGCCACGCGTTCGTTGGCCTGGGCGGTGAGGTCGCAGGTGTAGCTTTCGACGCGGTTGCGGCCCTTGGCCTTGGAGCGGTACATCGCTGCGTCGGCGTTCTTGACCAGGGTCGCCACGTCGGTACCGTCCTGGGGATACAGGCTGGTGCCGATGCTGGCGCTGATGAAAAACTCATGCTCACCGGCCTGGAACGGCGGGGTGAAGCAAGCCAGCAGCTTGTTGGCCAGGTGTTCCGCATCGCTGGCGTGTTGCAGGCCGGGCAGCAGGATGATGAATTCGTCGCCGCCCAGGCGGGCCACGGTGTCGATGTCGCGCAGTTGCTCCTTGAGGCGAACGGCGATGTCCTTGAGCAGCAGGTCGCCGATGGGGTGGCCGAGGCTGTCGTTGATGTGTTTGAAACGGTCCAGGTCGAGAAACAGCACCGCGCCCTGCTTGCCGGTTTCCTGATGACCGTTGAGCGCCGCCTGCAGCCGGCTTTCGAACAAGGTGCGGTTGGGCAGGCCGGTCAGTGGGTCGTGGTGCGCCTGGTAGTCGAGACGCGCCTGGGCCAGCTTGAGGCTGGAGATGTCGGCGAACACCGCAACGAAGTGCGTGATCGACTGCTCGCGGTTGCGCACGGCACTGATGGTCAGCCAACTGGGGTACAGCTCGCCGTTCTTGCGACGGTTGGAAATCTCGCCCTGCCAGTGGCCCTGGGCGGTCAGCTGGTGCCACATCGCCGCGTAGAAGGCGCTGTCATGCAGGCCGGAGGCGAGCAGGCGCGGGGTCTGGCCGAGCGCTTCGAGCTCGCTGTAGCCGGTGATCTCGGTGAACGCACGGTTGACGGCGCTGATCTTCTGGCGCGTGTCGGTGATCAATACACCTTCGGCGGTGCTCTCGAACACGGTGGCGGCCTGTTGCAGCTTTTCCTGCATCAGCTGGCGATCGGTAATGTCCCGAGCGATGGTCAGCATGCAGTCGTCATCACCGATGGGTAATGGGCGGCTGGACAGCTCGCACAGGCGAATCAGGCCGTCGGCGCGGCGAATATGGCAGGTGAAGTCACGCACGAAACCGTCGCGTTGCAGCAATTCCAGCATGTGCTTGCGTTCGTTGAGGTCGACCCAGATGCCCAGGTCGAGGGTCGACTGGTCGAGAGAGGTGGCGCTGGTGAAGCCGGTCAGGCGACTGAACCCTTCGTTCACCTCAATCAGCAAACCATCGCGCTGGCGGCTCAGCAGCAAGCCGTCGGGCGAAGCGTGGAAGGCTTTGGCGAATTTCTCTTCCGACGTTTGCAGCAACTGCTGGGTTTCCTTCAGTTGGGTGATGTCGCGCACCACCACGACAATGGCTTCGACGGTATCGAGCTGGAACGGTTCGGCGGAGATCAGGCCGGTGAACGCCTGGCCGTTGCTGCGCAGGAAGGGCATTTCCAGATTGCGAATGCTGGTGGTCTGGAGCCGTTGCAACAGGCCCGGACCGACGCCCTGGATGCCCCAGATATTCAGTTCGGTGGCGGTTTTGCCCACCACGTCCACTGCCCTCAGGCCGATCTGATCTTCGAAGGCTTTGTTGACCTCCAGCAGGCAGCCGTCGGACAAGCGTGCGATCACCAGAATGTCCGGGCATTGCTGGAACACCGAGGCGAACTTCTGCTCGGACAGTTGCAGGGCTTCCTCGGTGCGCTTGGCCTCGCTGATGTCGATCATCAGGCCGCGCAGCACGGGCTCATGGCCGTGCTCGATCAGGCTGACGATGTCCCGCACCCACAGGCAGCGCCCATCGGCGGTGATCACTCGGTAATCGAGGCTGTGGTCGCGGTTGGCGCGGGTTTCGCGGTAGCAATAGGCTTCGGCGCGGGTCAGGTCGGCGGGGTGAATAATGTTGCGCCAGAAGCCAGGGATCAGCCAGTGCGCGCGGGGATAACCCAGCAGTTCCTCGGCATGGGGCGACACATAGCTGTAGGTGAAATCGACAACGCTCGCTTCCCAGGCAATGGCGGACAGGCTCTCCACCAGGCCGCGATAGTGGTATTCGCTGCTGCGCAGCTCCTGCTCCAGGGCGACCCTGCGGGAAATTTCCGAGCTGAGGCGACGATTGATCCGAATCACGATGGCCAACACGGTGCTCAATAGCAAAACCGCTGGTAGGCCGTAAAGCAGCAGATCGGTCCAGAAGGTGCGGTGATCGGTGAAGCTGCCGACCCAGTGTTGCTGGATGGCCTCGGTTTCGTCCGGAGTAAGGTCGGCGAGCACTTTGTCCAGAATGCCCACCAGCATTTTGTCGTCGCGGGGTACGCCCATCGCCAGTTGATAGCGGTAAGGCGTTTCGCCGCTGACGTAGAGCCCATCGAGCTTGAGTTGGCGCAGGCTCCACACGCTGGACGCGAGATCGCCGACCACGGCGTCCACCTCATCGGTGGCCAAGGCTTGCAGGGTCGAGCTGACATTGGGCATGGCGACCAGGTTGAGGTCGGGGTGGTGGGTGCGCAGCAATTCGTGGGGCGCGTAATTTTCCACCACCGCGATTTTCAGCCCGTACAGATCCTTGAGGTTGCGCGGTTGTGCACCGCCTTCATGGGCGAGGATCACAATAGGGAAGTCGAGGTAAGGACGCGTGAAGGCCAGGAAACTTTGACGCTCCGGCGTCGACATGATGCCGGGCAACAGGTCGAGCTGGTTGTTGTGGGCCTGCTCCAGCACGGCGCTCCAGTTCGCCGGCTCGATCAGTTTGATCCGCACGCCCAGGCGGTCCTGGATCAGGCGCACATAGTCGGCGGCCAGACCCTGATAGCGGCCATTCTCGTCGCGGTATTCGAAGGGTGGCCATGAGGCGTCCACCCCCAGGCGCAGCTCCTGATGGTCCGCCAGCCAGCCACGCTCATCATCAGTAAGAGTCAACGCGCCAGCCGTTGCGGTCCAGGTCAGCAGCGACAGCAGTAACACAGTCGGCAATCTGGGCATAACGGTCTCGTTATGGCACGGGGAATGTTTCGAGTGTAGACGGGCATTGTCGGGGAGGAGGGATGCAAGGCAGTTAATCTGTGATAACTGATTGCACAAAGCAAAACCCCCGGCCTGGGCCGGGGGTTCTGGTATCACTCGTCGAGGAAGGAGCGCAGGTGCTCGCTTCGCGTCGGGTGGCGCAACTTGCGCAGCGCCTTGGCTTCGATCTGACGGATCCGCTCGCGGGTCACGTCAAACTGCTTACCGACTTCCTCGAGAGTGTGGTCGGTATTCATGTCGATGCCGAAACGCATGCGCAGTACCTTGGCTTCACGGGCGGTGAGGCCGGACAGTACGTCGCGAGTCGCTTCTTTCAGGCTCTCAACGGTGGCGACATCGATTGGCGACTGCATGGTCGAGTCTTCGATGAAGTCACCCAGATGGGAGTCTTCGTCATCACCGATCGGGGTTTCCATGGAGATCGGCTCTTTGGCGATCTTCAGTACCTTGCGGATCTTGTCCTCAGGCATTTCCATGCGTTCGCCCAGCTCTTCCGGGGTCGGTTCACGGCCCATTTCCTGCAGCATCTGCCGGGAAATACGGTTGAGCTTGTTGATGGTCTCGATCATGTGCACCGGAATACGGATGGTGCGGGCCTGGTCGGCGATCGAGCGAGTGATCGCCTGACGGATCCACCAGGTGGCATAGGTCGAGAACTTGTAGCCGCGACGGTATTCGAACTTGTCCACCGCTTTCATCAAGCCGATGTTGCCTTCCTGGATCAGGTCAAGGAATTGCAGGCCACGGTTGGTGTACTTCTTGGCGATGGAGATCACCAGACGCAAGTTCGCTTCGACCATCTCTTTCTTCGCACGGCGGGCCTTGGCCTCACCGATCGACATGCGACGGTTGATGTCCTTGATCTCGATGATCGTCAGGCCGGTTTCGGCCTCGAGTGCGGTCAGCTTCTGCTGGCAACGGATGATGTCCGGCTGCAGGCGACCAATGGCTTCGGCGTATTTCGCCTTGCCTTTGGCCAGTGCGTCGGTCCAGCTTTCGTCCACTTCGTTGCCCGGGAACTGGCGCAGGAAGTCGGCACGCGGCATGCGTGCATCACGAACGCAGAGCTGCATGATCGCACGCTCTTGTGCGCGCAGGCGATCAAGGGCGCTGCGAACACGTTCAACCAGGCCTTCGAACTGCTTCGGTACCAGCTTGATCGGCATGAACAACTCGGCCAGGGCCAACAGCTCGGCAATCGCCTGCTTGTTGGTGCGACCGTGCTTCTTCAGAGCCTTGCGGGTGATTTCCATCTGATCGGAAACCGCACCGAAACGCTGGGCTGCAATGATCGGGTCCGGACCGCTTTCAACTTCTTCCTCGTCATCGCCGCTGCTTTCAGCGTCGTCGTCGTCGGAATCGTCGTCTGCTTTCGCGACCTTGGCATCGACCGGCGGCGGTACTTCCGCAGCAGGCGGTGCAATGCCGTCGTCCGGGTCGATGTAACCGCTCAGGACGTCGGACAGGCGGCCACCTTCGGTGGTTACGCGGTTGTACTCGGAGAGAATGTGGTCAACCGTGCCAGGGAAGTGCGCGATTGCGCCCATCACTTCACGGATACCCTCTTCGATACGCTTGGCGATTTCGATTTCGCCTTCACGTGTCAGCAGCTCGACGGTACCCATTTCACGCATATACATGCGCACAGGGTCAGTCGTGCGACCGATGTCGGTCTCCACCGCGGCCAGCGCTGCAGCGGCTTCTTCAGCGGCTGCCTCGTCGGTATCGGCGTCGGCCAACATAAGGGCGTCCGCATCCGGAGCACTCTCGTGTACGGGGATCCCCATGTCGTTAATCATGCGGATGATGTCTTCCACCTGCTCTGGATCTGAAATATCCTCAGGCAGGTGATCGTTGACCTCGGCGTAAGTCAGATACTTCTGCTCACGGCCCAGGGTGATCAACTCTTTGATACGAGACTGCTGTTGCGCTTTTCCGGACATAACACCCTATCCACTGAAGGTCTTGGCGGGCAAAAAACAAGCCGAGGATTATACCCGAGCTATGACCTCACACGCCAGCTGAGGTCGGGTTTGATGCGGAAACATTCTGTTTTAAGAGGTCCCGCATCTGCTTTGCTATCTGAATTTGCTCTTCAGCCGTCAATCCCGGCTGCCTGGCTCTCTTGATGAGTTCTTCGAGAGTCTGCGTATGCTGGCCCTCGGATAACCTAGTAATGGTGTCTAAAAACTGTTGTTCAAGGTTGTCGCCGTCAATTAGCCACTCCTTTTCCGCGAGCGCTTTCAGCAAGCGACCTTGCTCCGTGCCGTGCCAGCGGGCCATCAGCTGAATTGAGTTTAGCCCAGGATTTTTCTGCACGGCCTCGATCAGGGCGATCAGCACCTGGGCATAGGTATTGCTCTCGTTGGCAAAGTGGTCGGCGCTCTCGACCTTGCCCGCCAGCTGCGGGTGATGGATGAGCGTGCGCAGGGCGATCAGCATCGGCGCCTCCACGGCAACCGGTGTGCGCGGGGCGTAGGCCTCGTCACGATCGCCGCGCTTGCCGTTCTTGCTCCAGGGCTTCTTGTCCCACTTCTTGCCGCCGGCGCCGGGTTTTTTCGGTGTCCATTCCTGCTGGGGCACGTAGGCCTCCTGCGGTTGATGGAAATCCGAATAGTCCGGCATGGCGTCGTAGTCCATGCCGGGGTCGTAGGCCGGTGGCGCCTCTTGCGGCGCGTTGTGTACCAGTTGGCTGACGGCTTCGCCACTCAACCCGGTGATTTCCAGCAAGCGCTGGCGCATCAGGGTGCGCAGGTTGGCGCCGGGTACCTTGTCGATCAGCGGGGCGGCGAGAGTAGCCATATGGGCCTTGCCTTCGAGGGAGCGCGGATCGGCTTCTTCGGTCAGTTGCTGAAAGAAATAATCCGCCAGCGGCTGCGCATGCTGGTTGATACGGGCGCGGAACGCATCGGTGCCTTCGGCGCGCACCAGGGTGTCCGGGTCTTCGCCTTCGGGCAGGAACAGGAAGCGCGCCCGGCGCCCATCCTGCAGGCTCGACAGCGTGGCTTCGAGTGCGCGCCAGGCGGCATTGCGGCCGGCCTGGTCCCCGTCAAAGCAGAACAGCACGCTGGGCACGACGCGAAACAGGCGTTTCATATGCTCTTCGCTGGTGGCGGTGCCCAGCGTGGCCACGGCGTTGCGCAAGCCCTGCTGGGCGAGAGCGATCACGTCCATATAGCCTTCAACCACGATGATTTCATCGAGGTTGCGGTTGTTCTTGCGGGCTTCGAACAGCCCGTAGAGTTCCTGGCCTTTGTGAAACACGGCGGTTTCCGGCGAGTTCAGGTACTTGGGCTTATCGTCGCCCAGCACCCGGCCGCCAAAGGCGATGATGCGGCCACGCGTGTCACGAATCGGGAACATCACCCGGTCGCGAAAACGGTCATAGCGTTTGCCGGTCTCAGCGTTTTCCACCAGCAGTCCGGCGTCAATCATGGCTTTTTGTTGCAGGGTGTCGCTGCTCAGGTGTTTGTACAGGTTGTCCCAGCCCGGCGGGGCGAAGCCGAGGCCGAAGTCACGGGCGATTTCGCCGGTGAGGCCGCGACCTTTCAGGTAGTCGACGGCGGCCCTGCGCTGCGGGTGGCTTTTGAGTGCCTGACGATAAAATTCGGCGGCGGCCGTCAGTAGCGGGTACAGCGGCGAGTCGGTGGGCTGTCGCGGTTTGTGCGAACGGCCGCTTTCTTCGCGGGGGATTTCCATGCCGGCGGCTTTGGCCAGTTCCTCGACCGCCTGGGGGAAGTCCAGGTTGTCGTGGTCCATGATGAAGCCAAGGGCATTACCGCCAGCGCCACAGCCAAAGCAATAGTAGAACTGCTTGTCAGGGCTGACGCTGAAAGACGGGGTCTTTTCCTTGTGAAACGGGCAGCAGGCCGTGTAGTTCTTGCCCGCCTTCTTCATTTGCAGGCGCGAGCTGACCACATCGACGATGTCGGTGCGGTTCAGAAGGTCGTCAATAAAGCTCTGGGGAATCAGCCCGGCCATGGCGTTCTCGTCATCACTGCGTGTCAATGAGGCTCGTGAAGTGCTCAAGCGCACAGGTCGAGTGCTCGATCATCAATCGTCTGCTTGGGCTGTCAGGAAGTGTATCTGCCGAACATTCACTGACGTTAGTCTCTATCAGCCTTCGGTGCAGAAAGGTTGCCCTGGCGTCCGGTCGTGGCCAATGGCGGGCCTCGGAAGCTCATTCGATGGGCGCAGTCGACCACGTGGTCGGCTGTTTGTAAAAAGGGGGTGTGCTCGTCAGTAGCCTTGTTAGGCTCGTCAGAAGAGACGTGCACCGCTGGCAAAAGAGCCAGTCCTGACGTGTGAAGCGGTTGTATCGGTCGCATGTGCGGCGTCAACAGTGAAGCATCAAGCGATATCCGCAAATGCCAATAGCCCGGCTGAGGGCCGGGCTTGGCAGAAGCTTGCTACGAACGTCTGTGTATTAGTACAGACGAACGGCGCGGCGCTGTTCGCGCTGAACTTTCTTGGCGTGACGCTTAACAGCGGCTGCTGCTTTGCGCTTACGCTCAGAAGTTGGCTTCTCGTAAAATTCGCGGCTACGAACTTCGGCCAGTACACCGGCTTTTTCGCAGGAGCGCTTGAAACGACGCAGAGCTACGTCGAAGGGTTCGTTCTCTTTAACTTTGACGGCTGGCATCCAGAGCTACCTTCTTTCATTACCGGGATCAACGTTCTCGTCGCGAAAAACTCGCGGCTGAGGTCGTCGGTTTTTAAGGGTTGCGGATGTTAACCCCTCATTGCCCGGAATGCAAAGCCTCTGATCGAAAACCGCTGGTCGGAAGGGGGAGCGGCGACTATTATGCGCGCCTTCGAATTCAGCCTCTACAAGGCGCAAACCCATGCTAGTACTGGGACTTGAAACTTCCTGCGACGAAACCGGCGTCGCACTTTACGACAGTGAACGCGGGCTGTTGGGCGATGCGCTGTTCAGTCAGATCGATTTGCACCGCGCCTACGGCGGCGTGGTGCCCGAGCTGGCCAGCCGGGATCACGTCAAGCGCATGCTGCCGTTGATTCGCCAGGTGCTGGACCAGGCCGGCTGCGCGCCGACCGAGATCGACGCGGTTGCGTATACCGCTGGCCCGGGACTGGTCGGTGCCCTGCTGGTCGGGGCTTCCTGCGCCCAGGCCCTGGCGTTTGCCTGGGATATTCCGGCGTTGGGTGTGCACCACATGGAGGGGCATCTGCTGGCTCCGATGCTGGAAAAAACTCCGCCGCAGTTCCCGTTCGTCGCTTTGTTGGTTTCGGGCGGTCATACGCAGCTGGTTCAGGTGGATGGCATTGGCCAATACACCCTGTTGGGCGAGTCCCTGGACGATGCTGCCGGTGAAGCGTTCGACAAAACCGCCAAGATGATGGGGCTCAATTACCCCGGCGGCCCGGAAATCGCCCGTCTTGCCGAAAAAGGTGTGCCGGGCCGCTACACATTCCCGCGTCCGATGTGCGATCGCCCGGGCCTGATGTTCAGTTTCAGCGGCCTGAAGACCTCTGCGCTCAACACCTGGCAACAGAGCGTCAGCGCCGGAGACGACAGTGATCAAGCCCGTTGCGACATCGCGCTGGCGTTCCAGCAGGCCGTGGTGGAGACTTTGACCATCAAGTGCAAGCGCGCCCTGAAACAGGCCGGCATGAAGCGCCTGGTGATTGCCGGTGGCGTCAGCGCCAACAAAGCCTTGCGCAGTTCGCTGGAAAAAATGCTCGGCGACATGAAGGGCGATGTGTTCTACGCGCGGCCAGAATTTTGCACCGATAACGGCGCGATGATCGCCTATGCGGGCTGCCAGCGCTTGCAGGCCGGCCAGCACGAAAGCCTGGCGATCAGCGTTCAGGCACGTTGGCCGATGGAACAGTTGTCGCCGCTGTAGGTTTCAGGGTGAGCCGGGCTCATCGACGGTATTTAAAAATGCCGTTCGCGCCCGGCAAACAGGTCGCGTAAATTGCCGCGGTGGCGCCACACGATCAGCAGTGTCAGTACGCTCATCGGCAACAGTGCTGCCGGTTCCTGCCAGGCGAGCAGCGGCAGGGTCAGCGGCGTGGCGATCAGTGCAGCCAGTGAGCTGGTGCGGGTCAGGTAGAACGTCAGCAGCCAGGCAAGCACGGCCAGCAACGCTGCCGGTGGGTAGATTCCCAGCAGCATGCCAGCTGCCGTGGCGACACCTTTACCGCCGCGAAAGCGGAAATACAGCGGAAACAGATGGCCCAGGACGGCGCACACGCCCACCCAGGCCTGTTGTTGCAGGGGCAGACCGGCGAGGCTGGCGATCAGCACGGGCAAAAGGCCTTTGCAAACATCGCCGAGCAACGTCAGTACGGCGAGCTTTTTGCCCGCCAGGCGCAACATATTGGTGGCGCCGGCATTGCCTGAGCCACTCATTCGCGGGTCGGGATTTCCCGTGAGGCGGCTGAGCACGATGGCGAAGGAGAGCGAGCCAAGCAGGTAGGCGAAAATCGCCAGTGACCAAAACATGCTAACTATTCCGGGCGAGGGTGCCCTGATTCTAACGGGGCATCGCGCCCTTGTCGTGCAGCGGAGAAGAGTGCTTGGACAGAGTGTTTATCGAGGGCCTGGAAGTCGACACCGTGATCGGAGCCTACGACTGGGAGCGCGGGATCCGGCAATGCTTGCGTCTGGACCTGAGCTTCGCCTGGGATAACCGTCCGGCGGCGGCCGGCGATGACCTGAGCCTGGCGCTGGATTACGCCAGCGTATCCGCGCGCATCCAGGCCTTTGCCGAGCAGTCCCGGTTCCAGTTGGTGGAAACCTTCGCCGAGCGTTTGGCCGAAGTGCTGATGAGCGAGTTCCAGATCCCCTGGCTGCACCTCAAATTGACCAAGCCTGGAGCCGTGCCGGCTGCCAAGGGCGTGGGCGTGGAGATCGAGCGCGGATGCCGCTAACTCAGGTTTACCTCGGCCTTGGCAGCAACATCGAGCGCGAGGCGCATCTGCGTGCCGGCCTGGATGCGCTGGCCGGTTTCTTGACGGATATGCGCTGTTCGGCGGTGTTCGAAAGCCAGCCGGTTGGCATCAAGAGTGGCCCGTTCTTCAATCTGGTGGTGTCGGCCTACACCGACTTGCCACTGAGGGAGCTGGATCGTCGGCTGAAATTCATCGAGGCCGACAATGGCCGCTACGCGCCGGACCGTAAAGGGTTGCCGCTGGATATCGATGTGCTGCTGTATGGCGATCTGGTGGGTAATTTCGACGGACTGATTCTGCCCCGTGCAGAAATCCTCAAGAACGCGTTTGTGCTCTGGCCGCTGTCGCTGATGGCGCCCGAGCGCGTGCATCCTGAAGTCGGTAAGACGCTGGCCGAACTGTGGCGCGATGCGCAGATTGACCAGGTGCTGGCGCCTGTCGCATTTGAATGGCAGGGGCAGCCGCTCACGCCGAACACGTTCCTTTAGACGCTCGGCTTGCCAGCGATGGCGTACCTGAGGTTGCTATCGCAGGCAAGCCGGGCTCCTACAGTGCGTGGTGTTCTTTGTAGGTTTTCAGTGCCTTGAGCCGTTCGCGCTTGAGCGCCTCGCCTAGCTCCGGGCCTTTGAAGCCTTTCTCCAGCAGCGGTGCTACGGCGACTTCGCGCGCCGCCTTCGCCGCGCCGCGCAAGTAATCCGCTTGTGGATAACTTCTTTGCTCCAGACCTTTGCGGCCCCGGGCGTCCATCTCGCACGCCACCACAAATTCTTCAAAGCGCTGCGGGCGACGGTACACATCGAAACTCTGCAACAACTCCAGCAATGTCGAGGCTTTCAGCTCCAGGGCACGATGGCCGTGAGTGTGATATTCGCCCACCAGCAACGCTAATTCCTGGCAGTCTTTCGGCACCTTGAAACGTTCGTTGACCGCCTTGATCAGTTTGAGGCCCTTGAACTCGTGGGCAATGTGCCGGGGCAACTTATCCACAGGCGTCAGGCCTTTGCCCAAGTCGTGCAACAGGCAGGCCCAGCGTACGCTCAGTGGTTGTTGGTACAAGGCCGCCTGTTCCAGCACGCTCAAGGTGTGTATGCCGGTGTCGATTTCAGGGTGATGGGCCTCGGGCTGCGGTACACCGAACAGGGCGTCCACTTCCGGCATCAAGGTTTTCAGTGCGCCGCAGTCGCGCAGTACCTGGATGAATACCTGTGGCTGATCTTCCATCAGAGCGCGGGAAATTTCCTTCCAACTGCGTTCAGGTGTCAGGGCTTCAAGTTCGCCGGACTCACTGAGCTGGCGCATCAACGCCAGCGTTTCCGGCGCGACCCTGAAACCCAGGGAAGCGTAACGCGCAGCGAAACGTGCAACGCGCAGTACTCGCAGCGGATCTTCGGCAAATGCCGGTGAAACGTGGCGCAAAATACGAGCTTCAAGATCATGCTGACCTTGATAAGGATCGGTCAGGTTGCCGTCATCGTCCTCCGCCATCGCATTGATGGTCAGATCACGGCGAATCAGGTCTTCCTCCAGCGTGACCTCGGGACTGGCATGGAACACAAAGCCGCCATAACCCCGGCCACTCTTGCGTTCAGTGCGGGCGAGGGCATATTCATCGCCGTTTTTGGGGTCCAGAAACACCGGGAAGTCAGCGCCAACCGGTTTGTAACCCTTGGTCAGCATCTCGTCAGCCGTCGCGCCGACCACCACGCGGTCGATATCGGTGACCGGAATGCCCAAAAGACGATCCCGTACCGCACCGCCGACTTTGTAGATTTTCATGAAAAAGCCTCCATTAGCGGCACAGGATACCGCCTGAGCCTGGCCAATGGAGGCTTTGCTGTTTCAGAGATGAACGACGGCCAGGTCCAGGCGGCCGTAGTCGTTGTCGTTGTGATCGCTGCGCGGCGGTACGTGATGGGTTTTCATCACCTGTTCGCCCTGCAGGGTTTCCAGATGGATGTCGAAGCCCCATAGCCGATGCAGGTGTTTGAGTACTTCTTCGGTGGATTCGCCCAACGGTTTGCGATCGTGCTGCTGGTGACGCAGGGTCAGTGAGCGGTCCCCACGCACATCGATGCTGTAGATCTGGATGTTGGGTTCGCGGTTGCCCAGGTTGTATTGGGCTGCCAGGGTTTCGCGGATGGTGCGATAGCCCGGTTCATCATGGATGGCCGGTACCACCAGGTCATCTTTCAAGTCGTCATCCAGAATGCTGAACAACTTGAGGTCGCGGATGACCTGCGGCGACAGGTACTGCAGGATAAAACTCTCGTCCTTGAAGCTGCTCATGGCGAATTTGATGGTGGACAGCCAGTCGCTGCCGGCGATTTCCGGAAACCAGCGGCGATCCTCTTCGGTGGGGTGTTCGCACATGCGCCGGATGTCGCGGTACATGGCAAAACCCAGTGCGTAGGGATTGATGCCGTTGTAGTACGGGCTGTCGAAGCCGGGCTGGAACACCACGCTGGTGTGGGAGGTCAGGAACTCCATCATGAAGCCGTCGGTGACCAGCCCTTCGTCATACAGGTCGTTCATCAGCGTGTAGTGCCAGAACGTCGCCCAGCCTTCGTTCATGACCTGGGTCTGGCGCTGTGGATAAAAGTACTGCGCGATCTTGCGCACGATGCGCACGATTTCCCGTTGCCATGGCTCCAGCAGAGGGGCGTGCTTTTCCAGGAAGTACAGGATGTTTTCCTGGGGTTCGGCGGGGAAGCGTGCATTGTCCTTGTCGTTGTTTTTGCCGGCGCGTTTGGGAATGGTGCGCCACAGGTCGTTGATCTGCTTTTGCAGGTGTTCCTCACGCTCCTTCTGGCGCAGGCGTTCTTCCTCGGCGGAAATCGGATAAGGGCGCTTGTAGCGGTCGACGCCGTAGTTCATCAGGGCATGGCAGGAGTCGAGCAGGTCCTCCACCGCGTCGATGCCGTGGCGCTCCTCGCACTGCATGATGTACTGCTTGGCGAATACCAGGTAATCGATGATCGAACTGGCATCGGTCCAGGTGCGAAACAGGTAGTTGCCCTTGAAGAAGCTGTTATGCCCATAGCAGGCATGGGCCACTACCAGGGCCTGCATGCAGATGGTGTTTTCTTCCATCAGGTAGGCGATGCACGGGTCGGAGTTGATGACGATTTCGTAGGCCAGGCCCATTTGGCCCCGGGTGTAGGATTTCTCGGTGCTGAGAAAGTGTTTGCCGTAGGACCAGTGGTGGTAGCCCAGGGGCATGCCCACCGAGGCATAGGCGTCCATCATCTGTTCGGCGGTGATCACTTCGATCTGGTTGGGGTAGGTGTCCAGGGCATAACCCGCCGCAATGCGGCTGATTTCGCGGTCATAGGCCTGGATCAATTCAAAGGTCCACTCGGAACCCGTTGAAATGGGTTGGCGCTTGTTCTCTTTTTTGGCGGTCATGTCACTAACCTGCGCTGGAAGAGTTCACGGAAGACCGGGTAGATATCGCCGGCCGAGACCAGTTGCTGCTGGGCGAATGTGTCGGCAAAGGCTTCGCCGATGCGTTCGTATTCGAACCACAGGGCCTGATGCTCACGGGGGGTGATTTCGACGTAAGTGTAGTACTGCACGAACGGCATGATCTGGTTGATCAGGATGTCGCGGCAAATCGGCGAATCGTCGTTCCAGTTGTCACCGTCCGAAGCCTGGGCGGCGTAGATGTTCCACTCGTTGGCCGGGTAGCGCTCGGCCATGATCTCCTGCATCAGCTTCAGGGCGCTGGATACGATGGTGCCGCCGGTTTCCCTTGAATAGAAGAACTCTTCTTCGTCCACTTCCCGGGCGCTGGTGTGATGGCGGATGAACACCACGTCGATCTTGTCGTAGTTTCGCTTCAGGAACAGATACAACAGGATAAAGAAGCGCTTGGCTATGTCCTTGGTGGCCTGGGTCATCGAACCGGACACGTCCATCAGGCAGAACATTACGGCCTTGGAGCTGGGGTTGGGTTGCTTGACCAGCAGGTTGTACTTCAAGTCGAAGGTGTCGAGGAACGGTACGCGATGTATGCGCGCGCTGAGCTTCTCGATTTCAGCTTCGATTTCCTGAATATCGCCGAAGTTGTCCGGTTCTTCGCGCTTCAGGCGAGCAAGTTCTTCCTTGGCCTCCTTCAGTTTGGCGCGGCTGCTGCCCGACAGGGCGATACGCCGAGCGTGAGCCGAACGCAGGGTGCGGATGATGTTGATGCGGGAGGGGTTGCCCTCGTTGCTGATCCCCGCGCGCACCGTCTTGAAGGTGTCGGTTCCGGTCAGGTTGCGCTTGACCAGGTTGGGCAGTTCCAGGTCTTCGAACATGAACTCCAGGAATTCCTCCTGGGTGATCTGGAACACGAATTCGTCCATACCCTCGCCGGAATTGCCGGCCTTGCCCGGGCCTTTGCCGCCGCCACCGCCCTGTGGGCGCTGGATATGTTCGCCGGTGGTGAATTCCTTGTTGCCCGGATGCACGACGGTTTGCTTGCCGCCGCGCCCGTGGTGCAGCACCGGTTCGTCGATGTCCCGTCCGGGAATGCTGATTTGTTCGCCGTGTTCCATGTCGGTGATGGACCGGCGGCTGACGGCCTCTTCGACGGCCTTTTTGATGTGGTCACGGTAACGCCGCAGGAACCGCTGGCGGTTCACCGTGCTCTTGTTCTTGCCATTGAGGCGTCGGTCGATCACATAGCTCATGGGGAGCCCTCCGGGCAGCTTCACGTTACAAGCTTCAAGCCGCGAGCTGGAAGCTTAGAGACAAGCGGTCAGCTGCCAGGCCAGTGGCCTGGCAGTTCACGCCCGTCGCTGCCTTACTGCGATTTGCGCACCCGTAGGTACCACTCGGAAAGCAGTCGTACCTGTTTGTCGGTGTAGCCGCGCTCGACCATCCGTGTAACGAAATCGTTGTGTTTTTGCTGGTCCTCCTTGCTGGCCTTGGCATTGAAGCTGATGACGGGCAGCAGATCCTCGGTGTTGGAGAACATTTTCTTCTCGATGACCACCCGCAGCTTCTCGTAGCTGAGCCAGGTAGGGTTCTTGCCGTTGTTGTTGGCGCGGGCGCGCAGTACGAAGTTGACGATTTCGTTGCGGAAATCCTTCGGATTGCTGATGCCGGCGGGTTTTTCGATCTTTTCCAGTTCCTCGTTGAGGGCGACGCGGTTGAGGATTTCGCCGGTTTCCGGGTCGCGGTACTCCTGGTCCTGAATCCAGAAGTCCGCATACAGCACGTAGCGGTCGAAGATGTTCTGGCCGTACTCGCTGTAGGACTCCAGGTACGCGGTCTGGATTTCCTTGCCGATGAACTCGATGTAGCGCGGCGCCAGGTACTCCTTGAGGAAGCGCAGGTAGCGCTCACGGGTTTCGGCCTGGAATTGTTCCTGCTCGATCTGCTGTTCCAGCACGTAGAGCAGGTGCACGGGGTTGGCGGCGACCTCGTGGGGGTCGAAGTTGAAAACCTTGGACAGGATCTTGAACGCAAAGCGTGTCGACAGGCCGTTCATACCCTCATCCACACCGGCGGTGTCGCGGTATTCCTGGATCGACTTGGCCTTGGGGTCGGTGTCCTTGAGGTTTTCGCCGTCATACACACGCATTTTCGAATAGATATTCGAGTTTTCCGGTTCCTTGAGTCGCGACAGCACGGTGAACTGGGCCAGCATCTTCAGGGTGTCGGGGGCGCAGTGGGCCTTGGCCAGCGAGCTGTTGAACAGCAGTTTGTCGTAAATCTTGATTTCGTCGCTGACCCGCAGGCAGTACGGCACCTTGACGATGTAGATGCGGTCGATGAAGGCCTCGTTGTTCTTGTTGTTGCGGAAGGTGTGCCATTCCGATTCGTTGGAGTGGGCCAGCAGGATCCCCGTGAACGGAATCGCGCCCAGGCCTTCGGTGCTGTTGTAGTTACCTTCCTGGGTGGCCGTGAGCAGTGGGTGCAGTACCTTGATCGGGGCCTTGAACATCTCCACGAATTCCATCAGGCCCTGGTTGGCGCGGCACAGCGCGCCCGAGTAGCTGTAGGCGTCGGCGTCGTTCTGTGGGAACTCCTCGAGCTTGCGGATATCGACCTTGCCCACCAGTGCCGAAATGTCCTGGTTGTTCTCGTCGCCCGGTTCGGTCTTGGCCACACCGATCTGGTTGAGGATCGATGGGTAGAGCTTCACCACGCGGAACTGGCTGATGTCCCCACCGAACTCGGCCAGGCGCTTGGTGGCCCAGGGCGACATGATGGTGTTGAGGTAACGCCGCGGGATGCCGAAGTCTTCCTCGAGGATCGCGCCATCTTCCGTGGCGTTGAACAGCCCCAAAGGTGATTCGAAGACCGGAGAGCCCTTGATGGCGTAAAAGGGCACCTTCTCGATCAGTTGTTTGAGCTTTTCGGCCAGGGACGATTTACCGCCGCCGACGGGGCCGAGCAGGTAGAGGATCTGTTTCTTCTCTTCCAGGCCCTGGGCGGCATGCCGGAAGTAGGACACGATCTGGTCGATGCACTCTTCCATGCCGTGGAAGTCTTCAAAGGCCGGGTAGCGGCGGATCACCTTGTTGGAGAAGATTCGCGACAGGCGCGAATTGTTGGAGGTGTCCACCAGTTCCGGTTCACCGATGGCCAGCAGCAGGCGTTCGGCGGCGGACGCGTAGGCGCTGCGGTCCTGTTTGCACAGCTCGAGATACTCTTGAAGTGTGAGTTCTTCCTGCCGTGTGGACTCGAAGCGTTGTTGGAAGTGGCTAAAAATGCTCATGACGTCGTCACCTCGCTCGATACGTGGAGCCGACGCCGGATCAATCAGTCGATGCTGGCAGTCATTGACGATCGCCAATGGCCGTTTTCCCCCCAGAACATCCTGAAACGCTACCGATGACCCGTACGCCGGTGTACCGGCTCTCCCCTGATTCGGATGGCCTGCACTTAAGGATAGTTCGGAATCCGGGAGGTCAAGGCGCGATACGCAATTAGTTTGGCTGCGCCGTTCGTCAGAAACGGCGCTAGGCCAAGCGTCATGCGGGATAGCGGGGTGTGAAAAAAATTATTGCGAATCGCCGGAGGCAATTTCTGTCGGATAGGTCGTACGCCACAGTTCGAAGCCACCGTCCAGGCTATAGACGTCGGAGAAACCCTGGCTGACCAGATAGGCTGCCGCGTTCTGGCTGGAGTTGCCGTGGTAGCAGGCCACGATCAGCGGCGCGTCAAGGTCGGCGGCACGGATGAAATCGGCGATGTTGACGTTATCCAGGTGCTTGGCGCCGGTGATGTGCGCAGCGGCATAGGTCGGCTGGTCGCGGATATCAACCACCACCGCGCCTTGCTCGCGCAGGGCCTGGGCTTGTTCGGGGGGGATACGTTTGAATTCGCTCATGGCGGGCTCCTAGGACTTGGCAGTGGCCGGCAGTGTAACGGGAAGGGTCGATTCACACTGGCAGCTGTGACGCTCGCCGGTGTCGATGTTCATCAGGGTCATGGCGCCGCCCCACACGCAGCCTGTGTCGAGGGCGAACACCCCGGGCTCGTCGCATTTGCCTTCAAGCGCTGCCCAGTGGCCGAAGACGATCTTCGTGTCGCGGGTCTTGCGTTCCTTGTGGGCAAACCAGGGTTTGTAGCCGGGCAGCGCGGTTTCGGCGCCTTCCTTGCTCTTGAGGTCCAGCTTGCCTTCGGCCGTGCAGAAACGCATGCGCGTGAAATAGTTGGTGATCACACGCAGGCGCGCGACGCCGCTGAGGTCGTTGTCCCACTTCACCGGTTCGTTACCGTACATGCCGTCGAGGTAAGCGGTGTACAGATTGTCATCGGCCAGGGCACTTTCGACTTCGGCGGCGCACTTGAGGGCTTTCTTCAGCGTCCACTGCGGCGGGATGCCGGCGTGGACCAGTGCCATATTGCGAGCTTCGTCGTAGTGCATGAGTTTTTGACGGCGCAACCAGTCGAGCAGCTCGGCACGGTCTGGCGCCTCGAGGATTTCCCGCAGGGTGTCACCCTTTTTCAGGCGCTCGATCTTGTTGCCGGTGGCCAGCAGGTGCAGATCATGGTTGCCCAGAACGCACACCAGGGAATCACGCAGGCTATATAAGTAGCGCAAGGTCTCGAGGGATTCGGGGCCGCGGTTGACCAGGTCGCCCACTAACCACAAGCGATCCTTTGCCGGGTCGAAGGCGACACGCTCGAGCAGGCACTTGAGTGGCGCCAGGCAGCCTTGCAGGTCGCCGACCGCATAGGTCGCCATCAGTGCAGGGCTCCCGGCACGGCGAGGCGGAAGGGCGCGATGATCGCGTCGAACAGTTGGCCGTCGGTGGCTTTCATCTGGTAGGAGCCCTGCATGGTGCCGACCTTGGAGGTCATGACCGTGCCGCTGCTGTAGGTGTGGCTGGCGCCGCTGTCTATCAACGGCTGTTGGCCGACGACGCCTGCGCCACGGACTTCTTCGACCTGACCGTCACCATCGGTGATCACCCAGTGGCGCGACAGCAGCTTGGCCGGCACCAGCCCGTTGTTTTTCACCGTGATGGTGTAGGCAAAGGCGAAACGGTTGTGTTCGGGTTGGGACTGGTCCGCCAGGAAGCGGGTGACGACGCTGACGTCGATCTGGTAGCGAGGATCGGACATGCAAGGGGCCTTAAAAGCAAAAGCGAAGGACAGCAGATGCGAGTCAGTCTAGGCCATCAGCCGGGCACTAGGCCAGACATGTGGGAGCTGGCTTGCCTGCGATTGCATCAACGCGCGCTGACGGATGTTCCGCGGCGCATGCATCGCCGGCCAGCCGGCTCCGACACATTCACTCGGCGGCTGGCGCAGGCTTGATGGCAAGCTGGTCAGCCAGGCGCACGAACGCGGCCAGGTCCAATTGCTCGGGGCGCAGGCTGCCATCCACGCCGGCGGCTTCGATTTCGGCATTGGTCAGCAAGGCCTTGAGCGTATTGCGCAGGGTCTTGCGGCGTTGGTTGAAGGCTTCACGCACCACTCGCTCCAGCAGGCGATGGTCCTTGGCCGGGTGTGGCAGCACGGCGTGAGGCACCAGGCGCACGATGGCCGAATCGACTTTCGGCGGCGGGTTGAAAGCACCGGGGCCAACGTTGAACAGGTGTTCGACGCGGCAATGGTACTGAACCATGATCGACAGACGGCCCCAATCGCCACCGCCAGGCCCAGCCGCCAAGCGCTCCACCACTTCTTTTTGCAGCATGAAGTGCATGTCGCGGATGATCCCGGCGTTGTTCAGCAGGTGGAAGATCAACGGTGTGGAGATGTTGTACGGCAGGTTGCCGACGACCCGCAGGCTGTTGGGCGCGGCATTGAGCGTGTTGAAGTCGAACTTCAGCGCGTCGCCCTGGTGCAGGTTGAAATTGGATTGGCCGGCGAACTGCTGATTGAGGATCGGGACCAGGTCCTTGTCCAGCTCAACCACGTCCAGCTGGGCACCGCTGGCCAGCAGGCCCTGGGTCAGCGCGCCCTGGCCTGGACCGATTTCCAGCAGACGGTCTTCGGGTTTGGCATGGATGGAGCGCAGGATGCGGTCGATCACGCCAGCGTCGTGCAGGAAATTCTGTCCGAAGCGCTTGCGCGCCCGGTGTTGGTAATGCTCGGTCATATACGGGTCTCGGCCATCTGATAGGCGGTTTCCAGGGCCACGTGCAGGCTGCCGGTATCGATCTTGCCGCTGCCCGCCAGATCCAGGGCGGTGCCATGGTCGACGGAGGTGCGGATGATCGGCAGGCCCAGTGTCACGTTGACGGCGGCGCCAAAGCCTTTGTATTTAAGCACCGGCAGCCCCTGGTCATGGTACATAGCCAGCACTGCGTCGCAGTGCTCCAGATATTTGGGGGTAAACAGAGTGTCTGCAGGCAATGGGCCGCGCAGGTCCATGCCCTCCTGGCGCAGACGCTCCAGGGTAGGTTCGATGATGTCGATTTCTTCATGGCCCAGGTGGCCGCCTTCGCCGGCATGGGGGTTGAGCCCACAAACCAGGATGCGCGGGTGGGCGATGCCGAACTTCTGTTGCAGATCCGCGTGCAGGATGCGCGTTACGCGCTCCAGGCGCTCGACGGTGATCGCATCTGCAATATCGCGTAATGGCAGGTGCGTAGTGACCAGCGCGACGCGCAAGCCGCGCGTCGCCAGCATCATCACCACTTGGGCGGTGTGGGTCAGCTCGGCGAGGAATTCGGTGTGGCCGGAGAAGGCGATGCCGGATTCGTTGATCACGCCCTTGTGCACCGGGGCGGTGATCATCCCGGCGAAGTCGCCGTCGATGCAGCCTTGACCGGCACGGGTCAGGGTTTCCAGCACAAATGCGGCGTTGGCCTTGTCCAGTTGCCCGGCAACCACGTGGGTCGCGAGCGGGGTATCCCACACATACAGGCTGCCCGCCGGTGCCGGCAGGTCGGGCCAGTTGCCAGGCGCCACCTCCAGTAGATCGACGACCACACCCAACTGCGCGGCCCGCTCGATGAGCAGGTCGCGGCTGGTAATGGCAATCAGGGGGTGTGGCTGGGGCTGTGAGGCGAGCAGCAGGCACAGGTCTGGACCAATGCCGGCCGGCTCGCCGGGTGTCACCGCGAAACGCTGGGGTTTCACTGGGCTGCCTGGTCGGTGCCTGTTTGCTCGGCGCCTGGCAGCTTGTTCTCTACATAGGCTTCGTCACGGATCTGACGCAACCAGGTTTGCAGCTCTTCATCGTACTTGCGGTTACGCAGTACGTTCAGGGCTTGCTGCTCACGAGCCTGAGCGGTGTTGTCGGTGGCGCGACGGCCAAGGACTTCCAGCACGTGCCAGCCATATTGGGTCTTGAACGGCTTGGACAGCACGCCCTGTGGCGTGGAGGCCATCACTTGTTGGAATTCTGGCACCAAGGCTTTCGGATCGATCCAGTTCAGGTCGCCGCCATTGAGCGCCGAACCCGGGTCTTCCGAGAAACTCTTGGCCAGGGTGGCGAAGTCTTCACCGCTTTCGATGCGGTCGTAGATCTTCTGGGCCAGTTCCTTGGTTTGCGCTTCAGTGCGGATTTCGCTCGGTTTGACCAGGATATGACGGACGTGCACTTCGTCTTTCAGCGAGGTCTCGCCGCCACGACGCTCCAGCAACTTCAGAATGATGAAGCCGCCTGGCGTACGCGCTGGTTGAGTGATGCCGCCGACTTCCATCGCGCTCAGTTCACGGTCGAACGGAGGTGGCAGTTGAGCGGCTTTACGCCAGCCCATGTCACCGCCTTCGAGGGCGTTGTCACTGCCGGACACGGCAATGGCCGTCTGGGCAAAGTCGGCACCCGCCTTCAGGCGGTCATAGACAGCCTGGGTTTTGGCGGCGGCTGCGTTGAGCTGCTCGGAGTTGGCGCTGTCCGGGGTCGGGATCAGGATATTGGCCAGGTGCAGTTCTTCGGAAAGCTGCATCTTGCCCAGGTCCGACGCCAGGAAGTTCTTCACTTCCTGCTCTGAAACCTGAACCCGCTCTGCCACGCGGCGCTGACGCACACGGCTGATGATCATTTCACGGCGGATCTGGTCACGGGCGTCCTCATAGGACAAACCGTCATGGGCCAAGGCCGCACGGAACTGGTCGATGCTCATGTTGTTGCGCTGGGCGATGGTGCCGACCGCCTGGTTGAGCTCTTCATCCGAGATACGGATACCGGAGCGATCACCGATCTGCAGTTGCAGGTTCTCGACGATCAGACGCTCCAGCACCTGTTGGTCCAGGACGCTGGTCGGAGGTACGCCGCCGCCACGTTTGGCGATGGTTTGCTGAACTTCCTTGACCCGTTGGTCCAGCTGGCTTTGCATGATCACGTCGTTGTCGACGATGGCCACTACTTTATCCAGCTGTTGAACCGCAGCGTGTGCCGATGCGGTCCCCAGGAACAGCGCGCCCAGTACGAGCGGGCGCAGACAATCAGAAAGCTTGGTCTTCACGTTCACGATAACCTTCAATGCCTTTGTCGAGGAAGCTCTCTACCTTGGCGCCGGTCAGGCCGCCGAGTCCTTTGAGGACGATCTGGAAGAAGAGCCCGTGGTCACCCTTTTCGTTCAACGGGGCGATCTGAGTGTATTCGTCGTTGGAAACCCAATAACGGTTGATCACGCGAAGTTTCCAGCAGCAGTTGTCGTACTCGAAGCCACCGAAGGCCTCCAGTGTACGGTTGCGTGCGTAGTCATACTGCCAGCGGGTGATCAGGTTCCATTGTGGAATGATCGGCCACATCATCGAGAAGTCGTGTTGCTGGATTTTGTAGTAATCCTTCACGAAGTTCTCGTCGCCTGGCTTGCCGTAGTCACCACCGAACTGCCATTTGCCGGTCAGCTGGTTGTAGACCACCTGGTCGTTACGATAGCGGTAACCGACGTTGATGATCTTGTTCGGGTTGTCTTCCGGCTGATAGTGAAGCATCGCGCTGCCGGAACGAGGACTGTGGTTCTCGGTGTCCCAGTTGTAGTCGGCGGTGGCGCGCCAGTCGCGGTTGAAACGGAACTCGTAGTCCAGGGCCACCGGCGAAACGTCGGTGTTGGCGTCGGCGCGGTCGGCGGCGAGGATGCCCGGCAACTGCACCTGGCGGTCCTTGAAGTACAACGCCTGGCCTATCGACGCCCGCTGACGTTCGAAGCCGTTGTCTTCGATCCAGCGGCTGGTCAAGCCCAGGGACAGCTTGTTCTCGTCACCGATACGGTCGTTGCCGCTGAAGCGGTTGTCGCGGAACAGCGACGCGTAGCTGAACGAGTATTCGCTGGTGTCGAACACCGGAATGTCGCTCTGGTCCTTGTTCGGCACGTACAGGTAGAACGCGCGAGGCTCGAGGGTCTGGCGATAGTTGGTGCCGAACCAGTTGGTATCGCGGTCGAAATACAGGCCGCTGTCGATGCTGGCGACGGGAACTGCACGGTCCTGGGAGCTGCTGAAGCTGCCACCGGCATACGGGTTGGCGGCGGTCGAAGCCGCCTGCGCCGCGATGATCTGGTTCTTGCCGATGCTGTCCAGGTCCAGGTCGTACTTGGTGTAGACGTACTTGAGCTTCGGCGTCACGAAGCCGTAGGTCCAGTTCATCGGATATTCAACAGCCGGGGCAACGTTCAGGCGCGTACCGTTGGCACGGGTCAGGCCGGTCACGTAGGTGTCCAGGCGCGGCGATACCAGGCCGTTTTCGTCGGTGAAGGTGCCGTTCTCCAGATCGCGCTCGAAGCGTACGGCTTCGGTTTCGTACGAGAAGTTGAACCCACCCGGATGGTACGGCAGGGTGCCATTGAAGGTGATCTGCGGCAGCCGGTCATACGGGGTGATCTGGGAAATCGTCGCCAGCTGGTACGCCTGCAGGTTCAGTCGCGCCTGGTAGGAGTCGCCACGATAGGTGACGGAACCCTGCTGGTTGACGAAGTCGTTGCTCTTCACGCCTTCCTGGAAAGACTTGAGGTCCTGGAAGTAGTAAGGATCGCTGATGTTGGTGTAGTCGACCTCGGTCAGTACACGCGAATCCAGCCCGCCCTTGTGTTGCCAGTTGAGCATGTAGCGGGTTTTTTCGTAATCGGTCTGACGCTTGCGCTCGTCGTTGTCGTCGTTCAGGTAAGCGCCGCCGACCTGGCCTTCGCTGGACTTGGTGAGGTAGCGGAATTCGCCTTCCATCAACAGGCCGCGCTTGGTCATGTATTGCGGGTACAACGTGGCGTCGTAGTTCGGCGCCAGGTTGAAGTAGTACGGCGTCACCAAGGTAAAGCCGGTCTCGCCGCCGGTGCTGAAGCTAGGCGGCAGGAAGCCGGATTGACGACGATCGTCGATCGGGAAGTAGATGTAAGGGGTGTAGAGGATCGGGATGTTCTTGACCCGCAACGTCGCGTTGGTCGCCGTACCGAAGCCGGTGGCCGGGTTCAACGTGATGTTGTTGCCCTTGAGCTGCCAGGCGTTGCTGTCTGGCTCGCACGTGGTGTACGTACCGTCCTTGAGACGGATGATGGCGTTTTCGGCGCGCTTGGCGTACAGCGCGTTACCGCGAATGCGCGATTTGTGCAGCACGTATTCGGCGTTGTCGATCTGTGCCGCACCGGTGTCCAGCTGGACCTGGGCGTGGTCGCCGACGATCAGGGCGCCGTTGTCGCGCAGACGGACGTTGCCGTCCAGTTCGCCACGGCTCTCGGCCTGATACAGGCTGGCTTCCTGGGCTTCGAGCTGCATGCTGCCCTGGCGCATGACGACGTCACCGGCCAGGGTTGCAACCTGTTGCTCCTGCTCGTAGCGCGAAGCCTTGGCGCCGATAAAGGTCGGTGCATCGCTCTTGCTCGTCTTGTCGTTCATGCCGGGACGAGTCGGCTCGATATACGCACCGCCGCAGTACGGACCGGTTTCAGCCAGTTGGGCCGCGGTCAGCTTCTCGCGCGGTACCCAGTCCAGGTGGCTGTAGTCGGCGCTGCGCGAACGCAGGCCGCGGCCCTTGGATTCGGTGACCAGCGTGTTCTGCGGCACGGCCTCGGCTTTGCCGCCGGTCTCGCCGGATGGCGTGCCGGAGGTCGAGCTGACGGCTGCACCGTCATGCACCGGACGCGGTGGCAACGGGGCAGCCGCGGTTTTCGGCGCGCAATCCCAGGCACCCGAAGCAGAGACTGAGCAGTCATACTGTTCCGCGGCGACCACGAATGAGGTGGCGAAGGGTTGCATGGCCAGCAGACTGCCGGTTACCAGCAACGGAAATTTTCTACGAAACGCGGGGGATTTCAATGCCATCTTATTAGTCCGGGCTTCCTGCGTGCCATCTGCCCGCGGTGTGGGCCGCACGCCTCTCGATGGTCTGAAAAAGATGCGTGATAATAAAGCATGACCCGCTTGACGGCTAGCGCCGTCGGAGACCCTTGTAATGCCCGAGCAAGATCTGCGTTTACAACAGCTGAAAGTCTGGCTGGATGAGCAACTTCCGATCCTTTTCAACGCTCAAGGCTGGGGTGCGGTACCCCCGGCCACATTGACCGCGGCCAGCAGTGACGCGAGTTTCAGGCGTTACTTCCGCTGGGAGGGCGGCGATCGGACTTTCGTCGTGATGGACGCGCCACCGCCCCAGGAAAACTGCAAACCTTTCGTCGATATCGCTCATTTGCTGGCGAAGTCAGGAATAAATGTTCCACAAATTTATGCAGAAGATTTGCCGCGAGGCTTTCTTTTGCTCAACGATCTGGGCACGAAAACCTACCTGGACGTGATTGACGAGCAAAACGCCGATCCATTGTTTGCCGATGCCATCGATGCGTTGCTGGCGTTCCAGCAGTTGCCGATGGACGCGCCGCTGCCCAGTTACGACGTTGCGCTGTTGCGCCGTGAGCTGGAATTGTTTCCCGAGTGGTACGTGCGCCGGCACCTGGGCATCGAGTTCGATACCCGGCAACAGGCGCTCTGGCAACGCGTGAGCACGCAACTGATCGACAGCGCCCTGGCCCAGCCGAAAGTTCTGGTGCACCGCGACTATATGCCACGCAACCTGATGATCAGCGAGCCGAACCCGGGCGTGCTGGATTTCCAGGACGCAGTCTACGGCCCGGTGACCTACGACATCACCTGCCTGTTCAAGGATGCGTTCCTCAGTTGGCCGAAGGCCCGTGTGCGGGAATGGCAACGCGGCTACTGGGCGCGTGCGGGGCAAGCGGGAATCCCGGTGCAGGCGGACTTCGAAGACTTTCTGCGCGCCAGCGATCTGATGGGCGTGCAGCGTCACCTCAAGGTCATCGGCATTTTTGCGCGTATCTGCCATCGCGACGGCAAGCCGCGTTACCTGGCCGACGTACCGCGCTTCTTTGCTTATATAGAAGCGGTGCTGGAAGACCGTCCGGAGTTGAGCGAGCTGGGTGAGTTGCTGGCCAGCCTGCGCCTGCCCGCCGAGGCGAGCCTATGAAGGCGATGATTCTGGCCGCTGGTAAAGGTGAGCGGATGCGTCCGCTCACCTTGCACACGCCCAAGCCGTTGGTGCAGGCCGGCGGCAAGCGCTTGATCGAGTATCACCTGGAGGCGCTGGCCAAGGCGGGTTTTACCGAGATCGTGATCAACCATGCGTGGCTCGGCCACCAGATTGAAAGCTACCTGGGTGACGGTGCACAGTTTGGCCTGCGTATCCGTTACTCGCCGGAAGGCGAGCCGCTGGAGACCGGCGGCGGGATTTTCCAGGCACTGCCACTATTGGGAGATGAGCCCTTCCTGGTGGTCAATGGCGATATCTGGACCGACTATGACTTCGCCCGTCTGCGACAACCTATCGAGGGACTGGCGCACCTGGTGATGGTTGATAACCCGGCGCATCACCCCTCGGGAGGCGATTTCTATCTTGCGCAAGGTTTGCTTCAGGATGCCGTCGTCGGTGCCGATAACCTGACCTTCAGTGGCATTTCCGTGCTCGACCCCAAGCTGTTCGCGGGTTGCAGCGCAGGTGCCTTCAAGCTGGCACCGCTGTTGCGGGCGGCCATGGCCAAAGGTCTGGTAACGGGGGAACACATGACGGGACGCTGGATCGATGTCGGTACGCTGGAGCGTCTGGCGCAAGTCGAAACCCTGCTGACAGCGGGGCACTAGGATGTTGTGGCCAGGGACGCTGATCGGCGCGGGAGCTGGGTTTGCCATTGCCAGTATCCCCGGGGCCATGCTGGGTGCATTGCTGGGGCAGGCGCTCGACCGCCGCTTGCAGCTGCACAGCTGGGCGCAGTTGCGTGAGCGCCTGGGCGGGCGTCCAGCGTTGCGCAACGACGAATTGCTGTTTGTGTTGCTCGGACGCCTGGCCAAAAGCAATGGCCGGGTCGCAGACGGACATATCCAGCAAGCCCGTCAGGAAATGCGCTCATTGGACATGAATGAGTCGGCGCAGCGCCGCGCGATCGCGGCGTTCAACCGTGGCAAAACCGGCACTGATCGGGTTCGGCGCTATCTGCGTGTGCTCAAGGCCCAGCCCCATGCGGCGGAAGGCGTGCTGCGTGCGTGCTGGCGGATGGCGTGGGCCGACGGCAAGGTCGACCATGCCGAGCGCGACCTGATCGGGCTGTGGGGCAAGTGGCTGGGTTGGACGCCGCTGCAATTGCAGGCGCTGGCCGCCGACTACACGCCGGAACGCAAGCCATTGGCCAATCGGGGCGGGGCTTATCAGGAAGCGCTGCGCATCCTCGGGGTGACGGCCACCACCGAACCTTCGGTGATCAAGCGCGCTTATCGCCGGTTGCTCAGTCGCCATCACCCGGACAAGATCGCCGGCAGTGGCGCCAGCCCTGCGCAAGTGCGCGAGGCGACTGAGCGCACCCGCGAATTGCACAATGCTTATGCATTGATTCGCGAGCGGCGCGACTTTCGCTGAGCGACGGTCAGTCGGCGCTGGCCTGGGGGCTCAACCAGCCGCGAATCCGCCGATACAACTGCTCTTGCTCGGCGGCGGTGTTGCCGGGCAGGGCCTTGAGCGTGACCTGTTTATAGCCCTCGTTTTTTGCACGTTTGGCCGCCTGGGCACGCTCCTGCGCCGCTTTGCGTGACGCGGGGCTGTCCTGGTAGAACAGGTCGGCCGTGGGTAGCTTCAGGACGGGGGCCAGTTGTTGCACATCCGGCTGACGGCCAGCGGGCGTCTTCGCCGCGACCATGACCAGCTTCTGCACCTGGGACGGTTGTTTTTCGCTCAAGTAACGCGCGGCCCACCAGGCACCGGTGCCATGTCCCATCAGCACTACGCTGCGCGCACCCTGGGTCTGGGCGAAGGCCACGGCGGCATCGATGCGGGCGAAGATGCGCGAGGCGTCGGTCTTGTCCTGCTCGTCGGTGCCCGGCACCACGGACGGGTCGGTGCCTTCGGCTTCGGCGCTGGCGGCTTGTTCGATGGGTTTGTCGGTGGTGCTCGCCTCTTTGCTGCTGGTATCGACGGTGGCCTTGGGCGCCTCCATCACGCGGGGTGGCAAGGTGTCCACGCTCACATCCGGCAGCGACAGACTGAGGGTGCCCCAGTTGGCGTTCGGCAATTTGCGGCGCAACGGGCCGATTGCTTGCGGCCAGTCAGCATTTTCACCGGCGCCGGGCACGATAATGGCCACACCTTCGGGTTCGGCGCTGTTTGCCGGTTTCCACAAGGCCAGGAATGAGTCGCTGCCGGCCTGCAATTGCTGCTGCTCTTGTTGCGGAATGTTGCGTTGCAGCGCGCTGGCTTCTTCCTGGCTGCGCTCGGGGAGGGGTTGGCGCTCGACCGGTTTTTCGGCGGCAGGCGCAGGGGCGTCGGCGGCCTGGGCAGAAAACGCGCTGGTCAGTAGCAGAGACAGGCACAATGCCGGCAGTGCTGTACGGTTTCGATGGGGCATCGTGGATTCCCGGCCAGAAGTGATTCCAGCAGCCTAAAGGGTTGGTCAGTATTTGTCAGTGATGTGAGGCGTGGATCATGGGTTTTCGCTATCTGCTGGTTATCGGCGGCTTGTGTGTTGCCTTGATGGCAACGGCTGCGCCCGCGCCTGTCATCGCGCAGGCGCCCCTCAATGCCCAGCAGCGTGAATGGCTGGCCCAGCACCCGGAACTGCGGGTCGGCGTGGTCTTGCAGGCACCCTATGCGCAATACGATCGTCGCTTGCAGCGTTTGTCGGGGGCCAATGTCGAGGTGATGCAGTGGTTGGCCAAGGCGCTGAACATCGAACTGACCTGGCGTAACTTTCCCACCCAGGAGCAACTGGAGGACGCGGTGCGCGAGGGCGAGGTCGATATCGCGCCCGGCCTGCAACAGACCCCGGCCGGCCTGCGTCTCTGGCTGTTCACCGACCCCTACATGCGGGTGCCTCAACATATTGTCGGCGTGCGCGAAGGCGGTGGCGCGGTGGAGCTGGAAAAGCTCGACGAACAGTCCCGTGTCGCCGTGCGCATGCCCAGCGCAGTGGCCGATTACTTGCGCAGTACTTACCCCGGCTTGAACCTGCAAGGCGTGCCCATGGAGCGTCAGGCCTTGCAGTTGCTGGTGAGCCAGCAGGCACGTTATGCGGTGGTGGATGAAGCGCAACTGAGCCGGCTGTCGGCCGAACCGGAGTTCGCCGGGCTGGCGGTGGTGGGGGATATCGGACTGCCGCAACTGCTGCGGGTGGCGACGCGCCGCGAGTGGCCGGAACTGGCCGGCATCATGGAAAGCGCGTTGCGCGCAATACCGGCCCGCGACCTGGACCAGTTGCACAGCCGCTGGTTGCAGCCCAAATACCCACGGCTGTCGGAGTCGCCGGGGCTGTGGCAGAACCTGACCCTGTTGTTGGGCCTGTTCCTGCTCGCCAGCCTCACGGTAGTGTTCTGGCTGCGTCGCCAGCAACGGTTGCTGGAGCACAGCCTGCTGGCCGCGCGTGAAGAAAGCGCGGCCCGGGCCGCCGGTGCCGAAGCGTTGCGGTTGACGCAATTTTCCATCGACCAAAGCACCGTCGGCATCCTGTGGGTCAATTGGGACAGCCATGTGCGCTACGCCAACCGCGCCGCTGAAACCATGCTGGGTTATGGCCCAGGGGCGTTGATCGAGCGACCGTTGAGCGATTTTGACCCCACTCTGGACATGGACCGCTGGCTGAACCTGTGGAAGCGCGCCCGGGCCCATGAGGAGGGGCCGCAGAACTTTTCCGCCGACTGCCTGCGCGCCGATGGCAGTCGCTTGCCCGCTACGGTGTCCTTGAGTTTTCTACGCTTTGCCGATGCCGAGTACCTGGTGGTTTACCTCAATGACGTCACCGAGCTGCGCCGCACGCTGGCGGCGCTGCAGCAAAGCGAAGCGCAATTGCGCGAGCTGTCCGCCCACCTGGAAACCGTACGCGAAGAAGAAAAGGCGCGTATCGCCCGGGAAGTGCACGATGAACTCGGGCAGATGCTCACGGTGCTCAAGCTGGAAACCTCCATGTGCGAATTGGCCTATGCGCAACTCGACCCGGGCCTGCACGAGCGCTTGAACAGCATGAAACGTCTGATCGCCCAGTTGTTCCAGCTGGTGCGTGACGTGGCCACTGCGTTGCGTCCGCCGATTCTCGATGCAGGCATTGCCTCGGCCATCGAATGGCAGGCACGGCGTTTTGAAGCGCGCACACAAATCCCTTGCCTGGTTCAGGTGCCGGACAATCTGCCGATCCTCAGCGATGCCAAGGCCATCGGCCTGTTTAGGATCCTGCAAGAAGCGCTGACCAATGTGATGCGCCATGCCCAGGCGCATACTGTCGAGCTGACGCTTGCCCGTGAAGGTGCCGCGCTGCGGCTGACCATCAGCGACGACGGTGTGGGGTTCGTCCAGGCGCAAGGCCGTCCGTTGTCGTTCGGCTTGGTGGGCATGCGCGAGAGGGTGCTTATCATGGGCGGGCAACTGCACCTGGAAAGCGCGTTGGGGGAGGGCACCACGCTAAGTGTGACGGTGCCGCTGGATGCCTAGGACCAAGAGGAAGTTTCTGTGATTCGTGTACTGGTAGCCGAAGACCACACCATCGTTCGGGAAGGCATCAAGCAATTGATCGGCCTGGCCAAAGACCTTCAGGTTGTCGGGGAGGCGAGCAATGGTGAGCAGTTACTGGAGACCCTGCGCCACACCCCTTGTGAGGTGGTGTTGCTGGATATCTCGATGCCCGGCGTCAATGGTCTTGAAGCCATCGCGCGGATTCGGGCGCTGAACCACCCGCCGGCGATCCTGGTGCTGTCCATGCATGATGAAGCGCAGATGGCGGCCCGGGCCTTGAAGGTGGGGGCGGCGGGGTATGCGACCAAGGACAGCGACCCGGCGCTGCTGCTCACGGCGATCCGCAAAGTGGCGGCTGGCGGGCGTTACATCGACCCGGACCTGGCCGACCGCATGGTGTTCGAAGTCGGCCTCACCGATACGCGGCCCTTGCATTCGTTGTTGTCGGAGCGGGAGTTTTCGGTGTTCGAGCGCCTGGCCCAGGGCGCCAACGTCAATGACATCGCCCAGCAACTGGCGCTGAGCAGCAAGACCATCAGTACTCACAAGGCGCGGCTGATGCAAAAACTCAATATCACCTCGCTGGCCGAACTGGTGAAGTACGCCATGGAGCACAAGCTGCTATAGCCACATACCTGATAACGACACCGCGAAAACCCCGCCGAGCCCACTCCTGCCGCTTGCAGCTCGCCACTTGTCGCTGCACCGTTCCGTGCGCGTCATCTGTGTAGGGCGATCCCTACCCCCAACCTTCCATCCGACTGATGCGATTCTCTCCCGGCCCCCGATTTCCGGGGCCTTGCGCCTGGACTACGCTTGTTCCACAGCAGTCCAAAACAAAAAGGTGCGGGTATGAGCGAGGTGGATTCAAATGATGTGCTGGTCAGCTTTCGTGGCGTGCAGAAGAGCTACGACGGCGAGAACCTGATCGTCAAAGACCTCAACCTGGAGATTCGCAAGGGCGAGTTCCTCACCTTGCTCGGGCCTTCGGGTTCAGGCAAGACCACCAGCCTGATGATGCTTGCCGGTTTCGAGACGCCGACCGCGGGTGAGATCCTGCTGGCCGGGCGCTCCATCAACAACGTGCCACCGCACAAGCGCGATATCGGCATGGTGTTCCAGAACTACGCATTGTTCCCGCACATGACAGTCGCCGAGAACCTGGCGTTTCCGCTGTCGGTGCGGGGTTTGAGCAAGACCGACATCAGCGAGCGGGTCAAGCGCGTGCTGAGCATGGTCCAGCTTGACGCCTTCGCCCAGCGCTACCCGGCCCAACTCTCCGGTGGCCAGCAACAGCGCGTGGCCCTGGCCCGGGCGCTGGTATTCGAACCCCAGCTGGTACTGATGGACGAACCCCTCGGCGCTCTCGACAAGCAACTGCGTGAACACATGCAGATGGAGATCAAGCACCTGCACCAGCGCCTTGGCGTGACCGTGGTGTACGTGACCCACGACCAGGGCGAAGCGCTGACCATGTCTGACCGCGTGGCGGTGTTCCACCAGGGCGAGATCCAGCAGATCGCCGCACCGCGCACGTTGTATGAAGAGCCGAAAAATACCTTTGTCGCCAACTTCATCGGCGAGAACAACCGCCTCAATGGTCGTCTGCACAGCCACGCCGGCGAGCGTTGCGTGGTGGAGCTGGCGCGGGGCGAGAAGGTCGAGGCACTGGCGGTGAACGTGGGCCAGGTCGGCGGCCCGGTGACCTTGTCGGTGCGGCCGGAGCGCGTGAGTCTCAACGGTTCCAGCGAAAGCTGCGTCAACCGTTTTTCGGGACGGGTGGCGGAGTTCATCTACCTGGGCGACCACGTTCGGGTGCGTCTGGAGGTCTGCGGCAAGACCGATTTTTTTGTGAAACAACCCATTGCCGAGCTGGACCCAGCCCTGGCCGTTGGCGACGTGGTACCGATTGGCTGGCAAGTCGAGCACGTTCGCGCGCTCGATCCACTTCTAGAGGCGAATTGATCGCCCTCCTGGCTTCACCAACCCTGCACGTGGAGAGAACAACAATGTTGAGATCCCTTAAGTATTCCGCCCTGGCCATGGGCCTGATCGGCGCGACCCAGGCCATGGCAGGCCCGGACCTGACAGTCGTGTCCTTCGGTGGCGCGAACAAGGCGGCCCAGGTCAAGGCGTTCTATGCACCGTGGGAAAGCGCGGGCAACGGCAAGATCGTCGCCGGCGAGTACAACGGCGAAATGGCCAAGGTGAAAGCCATGGTTGACACCAAGAGCGTGTCCTGGGACCTGGTGGAAGTCGAGTCGCCGGAATTGTCCCGTGGCTGTGACGAAGACATGTTCGAACAGCTGGACCCGAAACTGTTCGGCAATGGCGCGGACTACGTGAAAGGCGCTATCCAGCCGTGCGGCGTGGGCTTCTTTGTATGGTCGACCGTGCTGGCGTACAACGCCGACAAGCTGAAGGCACCGCCAGGCGGCTGGAAAGATTTCTGGGACGTGAAGCAATTCCCGGGCAAGCGCGGCTTGCGCAAAGGCGCCAAGTACACCCTGGAATTTGCCTTGATGGCCGACGGCGTGGCACCGAAGGACGTCTACAAAGTGCTGGCCGGCAAAGATGGCCAGGACCGCGCGTTCAAGAAGCTCGATGAACTCAAGCCTTACATCCAATGGTGGGAAGCGGGCGCCCAGCCGCCGCAATACCTCGCCTCGGGTGACGTGGTGATGAGTTCGGCCTACAACGGCCGTATCGCCGCCGTGCAGAAAGAAAGCAATCTGAAGGTGGTGTGGAACGGCGGCATCTACGACTTCGATGCATGGGCCATTCCCAAAGGCCTGGCCAAGGACCGTGCGGATGCGGCGAAAAAATTCATCGCTTTCTCGGTGCAACCGCAGCAGCAGAAGACCTATTCGGAAAACATCGCCTACGGCCCGGCCAATAGCCAAGCCGTACCGTTGCTGGATAAAGGCATCCTGAAAGATATGCCGACCACGCCGGAAAACATCGCCGACCAGGTGCAGATCGACGTGAGCTTCTGGGCGGATAACGGCGAGCAACTGGAGCAGCGCTTCAACGCCTGGGCAGCCAAGTAAGCAACAACACCGCCAACCCTTTTGTGGGAACCGGTCAGTGTGGGAGCGGGCTTGCTCGCGAATGCCGTGTGTCAGTCCAAAAACTTGGGGAACGACCCACCACCCCC
>NZ_JBSVVZ010000041.1:0-57415 GCF_054071875.1 Pseudomonas sp. SDO524_S393
GTATCAGTCAAGCATGTATCGACTGACACTCCGCGTTCGCGAGCAAGCCCGCTCCCACAGTTTGAATCGGTGTTTACAAGGGAATTCCGGCCTTGACCCGATACTGATTTCTCACTGGCGTCGCGTATTGCACCACCAGGAATGGTCGGTGTTCAGCCGGGCATTCCGCCAGGCGCCGCTCCCACTCCGTCTTGGCCTTGGCCAGCTCATCGGCCGGAAACACCTCGGCTGCCGTCGGCACCTGCAATTGCGGGTCGGCTTCACTCCACTGGGCGTAAGCCAGGTAGTGCACCGGAAACAACCGGTAACCGCCCAGAATCTGCCGGTCCATTTCCGCAGCCAGCAGCTTGGTGTCTTCGAAACGTTCGGTGATCGGCGGCGCGAAGTTCACATGCACACGGCCCTTGTAGCCGGTAATGCCCAAGGCAATGCTCACGTCGTCTTCGCCCGGCGCCTTGCTGTAGGTGCCCGTGGTGGCGCGGATGTACAGCTCGCGCGCCTTGGCCGAGTCGCAGGGGTCGTACTCGTAGCTGATGGACACCGGCGTCAGGTGCAACGACTGGATCACCTCGGCAAACGGCTCGTCCTTGCGGCTGACATGAAACATCTTGAGGATCGCCGACTCGGTGCGGTCATCGCCGTCTTTGGCACGGCCTTCGGCCTGGGCAATCCAGATGGAGGCGCCGTCGTTACGGATCGAATGGTTGATGTAAGCCGACAGCAATTGATAGGCCGCCATCTTCTCTTTGCGCCCGGTAATCGAGCGGTGCACGATGAAACTCTTGTTCAGGCGCATCAGGTCGCTGACGAACGGCTTTTGCAGCAGATTGTCGCCAATGGCGATGCGCGGCGTCGGCAGGCCCGCGTGGTAGACGGCATAGTTGACGAAGGCCGGGTCCATCACGATATCGCGGTGGTTGGCGAGGAACAGGTACGCGGTGCCGGACTTGAGCTGTTCCACGCCGGTATAGGTCACGCCGTCGGTCGCCCGGTCAATGGTGTGGTCGACGTAGTACTCCACCTTGTCCTGCAACGTAGCCACAGTGGTCACGCCGGCAAATTCACGGCGCAATTTGCGGGCGATCATCGGCTTGAGCAGCCAGCCCAGCGCGCCGGCAAAGCGCGGGAAGCGAAAGTGGGTCAGGATGTCCAGAAAGGCCTTGTCACTGAACAGGCGTGCCAGCACTGCCGGGACTTCGCTGTCGTTGTAAGGTCGGATGGTATCGAATTCGCCCATCATGCTCTCTTGTTAGAAACGGCTAGGGTAAGTAAAGGTTCGGATCGAAAAAAGACAGGGCGCGGTCTGAACAAGCGGTGCAAACGTCAATAGCCCTGCCAATAGACCGGCGATTATACGCACAAGTCACCTGGGAGGCCGCGATGCTGGAAACCGAGTCGTACGATTGTCCTTATTGTGGGGAGCCGGCGGAGGCTTTGCTGGACCTTTCCGGAGGGGATCAGTCATACATTGAAGACTGCCCGGTATGTTGCCGGCCGATTGTTTTTGAGCTGCAGGTTCACGATGACGAATGGATGCTCACGGTCCGCAGCGAGAATGAATGACAGGTGGGCCCATGCAGCGAATCTATGAACCGGAAAACCTGATGGAAGGCGAGTTGCTGCAACAGATGCTCGCCAGCGAGGGCATCGAGGCGTACCTGGTAGGGCGCCATTTGCTCGGTGGCACCGGCGAGCTGCCGATCTTCGGCCTGCTGGGGCTGGAGGTCGATAATGACCGGGCCGTCGATGCCCGTGCGTTGATTACCGCCTATATCGGCGCGCAGCCCTTGCCCGGCGATGAACCCGACAGTTTTCCCGACGTGCTGGTCTGTTAGGCTGTCGGTCGGTTTACCCAAGAGTCGTGTTACCCCATGTGTGGACGTTATGCCCTGTTTCGCTGGAACCCTGCCTTTGCCGCCTTGCCGGGCTTTCCGGCCGATCAGCAGCCCCAGTGGAACATCTCCCCGAATGATTCGGTGCTGATACAGCGTGTTCTCGACGGCCAGCGCAACCTGGCGCGTGCCCGCTGGGGGCTGACGCCGCCCTGGCTGACTGACCTTTCCCGCACACCGGCCCACGCCCGTGCCGAAACCCTGGCCGAACAGCCGATGTTCCGTGAAGCGTTTCGACAGCGCCGCTGCCTGCTCCCGGCCAACGGTTTCTACGAATGGCGCGGTACCCAGCGCAAGCGCCCGTACTGGCTGACGCCAGGGGAGGGCTCCACACTGTTTTTTGCGGCGGTGTGGGAGGCGTATCCGGTGCAGGAGCAGGTGTGGCTGAGTACGGCGGTGGTGACCCAGGCCGCGCAGAATCAGCGGCGACCGCTGATTCTGGACGAAGCCGGACAGGACGCCTGGCTCAATCCCGAGACGCCGCTGCATGTGTTGCAGGGTTTGTTGGCGAGTGAGCCCGCCGCGTTGCGCGAGCGGGTACTGGCCAATATGGTCAATGATCCGAAACTGAATGGGCCGGAATGCCTGACCCCGGCCTGATTGGCCTCATCGCAGGCAAGCCAGCTCCCACACTCGGAGGTGTGAATACAGTCAAATGTGGGAGCTGGCTTGCCTGCAATAGGGCCCTCGAGATCGCCGAAAATCTTAGACTTTGAACTGGTTGATCAGTCGCCGTTGCTGCTCCGCCAGCTTGGTCAGATCCGCACTGGCCGCGCTGGATTCATCCGCACCGCCCGCCACTTCATTGGCCACCTGGCCGATATTGATCACATTGCGGTTGATATCTTCGGCCACTGCGCTTTGTTCCTCGGCCGCACTGGCGATCTGGGTGTTCATGTCGTTGATCACCGACACGGCCTGGGTAATGGTTTCCAGCGCGTCTGCCGCCTTGGCGGCGTGTTGCACGCTCTCGTCGGTACGACTCTGGCTGTCCTCCATCACCCGTACCACGTCCCGCGTGCCTTGTTGCAACTGCTGGATCATGGTCTGGATTTCTTCGGTGGCCTTCTGGGTTTTCTGTGCCAGGTTACGCACCTCGTCGGCAACCACCGCAAAACCGCGACCTTGCTCGCCAGCGCGCGCGGCTTCGATGGCTGCGTTGAGCGCCAGCAAATTGGTCTGTTCGGCAATGCCGCGAATCGCAGTGAGGATGGCATTGATGTTTTCGCTGTCCTTGGCCAGCGTCTGCACCACCCCTACCGCCTTGCCGATTTCCTCGGCCAACGCGCCGATGGACGTTGAGGTGTCCCGCACAATGCGCATGCCCTGGCTGGCGGCCTGGTCGGCATGGCTGGCGGCTTGGGCGGCCTGGGTGGCGTTGCGTGCCACGTCTTGCGCGGTGGCGGTCATTTCGTGCACGGCAGTGGCGACCTGATCAATCTCCACCATCTGCTTGTGCACACCCTGGTTGGTGCGAATCGCGATGTCGGCAGTGTGCTCCGACGAATCGCTGACCTTCTGCACCGAGCTCACCACCTGGGTGATCATGCCTTGCAGCTTGATCAGGAAGGTGTTGAAACCACTGGCGATGGCGCCCAGTTCGTCGGCACGGTCGCTGGTCAGCCGGCGCGTCAGGTCGCCTTCGCCCTGAGCGATGTCATTGAGCATGGCCACCATCTGCTTGAGCGGGCGGGCGATACCGTGGCCTACCAGCCAGATCACCAGCAAACCGATACCGGCGATCAGCAAACCGGCGACGGTCATGCCGAAGATATCGGTCTTGCGTTGGGTTTCCAGGTCGTTCTGCAGCTTTTGCGAGTCGGCCATCACCGCGCTGAGGGGCAGTTGCAGCATCAAGGTCCAACGCGCTTCGGCCTGGCCGATGTTGAACGGCAGGAACAGCTCAATGTGGCCGTGTACCTTGTCGATGTCATAGCGCACTTCGCCGACCTTCAGTTGGCCCAGGTTGGCCAGTTCATTGCTGTCGAGCAGATCGCTGGCTTTTTCGCCCAGTTTGCTGGCGTCCTTGGTATAGGCCACCAGGCGCCCGTTGCTGGAGATCAGGGCCAGTTCGCCGGCGCCGTTGTAGAGCTTCTGATCGGCGTTGGTGAGCATCTCCTGGATGAAGTTCACCGACAAGTCGGCGCCGACAATGCCCTGGAAAGTACCGTCGATCATGATCGGCTCGATGAACGAAGCGAGCATCACCATGGCGTTGCCCACCTTGTACGGGGCGGGATCGATGGCGCAGGGCTTTTTGCTTTCCTTGGAGCACAGGTAGTACTCGCTGGCGCGTACACCGGTGGAGAGGATTTTCTGGTCGGCCACGTCGGCCAGTTTATCCAGGCCCAGGCTGCCATCGGCGTTGCGGTACCACCATGGCATGAAGCGACCGTCGGCATCCACGCCAACCACCGGGCTGTTCACGTAGGCGGCATCGTTGTGGTCGATGGCATTGGCTTCCCAGCCGATGTAGGCGCCGAGGATTTTCGGGTTGCGCACCACGGTTTCGTGCAGCAGGTTGATCAGTTGTTCGCGACTGATCGCCAGGGCCGGCTCGCCCTTGGCGTCTTTCATGCCGAGCAGGGCGTTGGCGGTGGCCAGGCTTTTGGCGGTGACCAGCGGAGCTTCCAGTTCACGCTGGATCAGCGTGGCCTGGGTTTGCGCCAGCGCCGTGAGGCGTTGTTCGATGATCTGTTCGAATTGCACCTGGGTGCGTTCCTGCACCATCTCTTGCGTCCGGGCGCCGGCAAACAAGGCGTAGAGCACCAGTACCGCGACTACGCTCAGGACAATGGCCCCGGCCAGGGCCGCGACAGAAAACTGAATCGACTTGAATTTCATGAAAGCTCCGGGCGCAGGAGAGATGGGCTGCTTTTTTGTATCGGCCACGGAGTCGGCGGTTATAGGGTTTGTCCTACAAAATAATGCGGCATGTCGCAAATTGGATGCTCGCCGCCGCTGTTGAAGTGTGGGATGTATCTGAAAGTCAGCGGTTAAACGTCTGGTGTATCTGGCGTGGATATAAATGAACGCCTAGGATACGCGCCAGGTTTTCAGGGAGAGTCTCATGAATATGAAAGGCATGAAGAAGCCAGCGGCCGTTACCGGGCTGGTTGCAGCGATGTTGCTGGCCGGCTGCCAGTCGGTTAATACCACCAGCGGCGGTGCGGTCGGCGTTGAGCGCAAGCAATACATGTTCAGCATGTTGTCGAGCCAGGAAGTCGACCAGATGTACGCCCAGTCGTATCAGCAGACCCTGGGTGAAGCCAGCGGCAAGGGGCTGGTGGACAAGACCAGCACCAACGCCAAGCGGGTGCAGGCCATTGCCAACCGCCTGATCGCGCAGGCACCGAGCTTCCGTGCGGACGCCGCGCAGTGGAAGTGGGAAGTGAACCTGATCAAGAGCGACGAGATGAACGCCAACTGCGGGCCAGGTGGCAAGATCTTTGTGTACAGCGCGTTGATCGACAACCTCAAGCTGACCGATGACGAGCTGGCTGCCGTGATGGGCCATGAAATCGCCCACGCCTTGCGCGAGCATGGCCGCGAAGCGATGTCCAAGGCCTACGGTATCGAGATGGCCAAGCAGGGTGCGGGTGCGTTGTTCGGCCTTGGACAGGACAGCCTGGCACTGGCGGACACGGTGGCCAACTACGGCATGACCTTGCCCAACAGCCGCAGCAATGAAAACGAAGCCGACCTGATTGGCCTGGAGCTGGCCGCTCGCGCCGGTTACAACCCGAATGCGGCCATCACACTGTGGAACAAGATGGCCAAGGCCTCGGAAGGCGCACCGCCGGAGTTCATGAGTACCCACCCGGCTTCTGACAGCCGAATCGCCTCGTTGCAGGCGGCGATTCCGAAGGTGATGCCGCTGTACCAGCAGGCAAAAAAATCCTGAGTTAACGCAGATCAATGTGGGAGCCGGGCTTGCCCGCGATGCAGGCGGCTCGGTGTTTCAGTTGCACCGGGTTGCTGCCATTGCAGGCAAGCCAGCTCCCACAGGGATCGGGTTTGCAGCCTTAGATCCAGCCGCTGCTCTGCATGGCCTTGTACACCGCCACTACCGCCAGGATGAAGAACGCCGACGCCGCCAACCGGCGAATCAAGGTCAAGGGCAGTTTCTCCGCCGCAAAATTCCCCGCCAAAACCACCGGCACGTTGGCAATCAGCATGCCTGCCGTGGTCCCGATAATCACCAGCCACAGTTCCGGGTATTGCGCCGCCAGCATCACCGTGGCGATCTGGGTCTTGTCACCGATCTCCGCGAGGAAGAACGCGATCAGCGTGGTCAGGAATGGGCCGAATTTGCGCGTGGTGCTGGCTTCGTCGTCGTCGAGCTTGTCCGGCACCAGCGTCCACAGCGCCGTAGCGCAGAAGCTCGCCGCCAGGATCCAGTGCAGCACCGCATCCGAGAAGAAACTTCCGAACCAGGCCCCCACGGCACCGGCGGCCGCATGGTTGGCCAGGGTCGCGGCGACGATGCCGGCGATGATCGGCCAAGGTTTGCGAAAGCGTGCGGCAAGGATGAGCGCAAGCAGTTGCGTCTTGTCGCCGATTTCGGCCAAGGCAACGATTGCGGTAGGAACGAGTAGTGAATCCAGCATCAGGTAGTTTCCAGGGGCGGGTCGACACGGCTATGACACGTACAGCCTTCCCGCCCCGGGTAAGGTGTGCGTGTCATAGGTCTTGTCAAACCCCGGTCCGTCTGTGCGGACTCCTGGGTCGCATACGCCATGGTCTGCTGACCAAGTATGTTGACGTACGCCGGACGAGCGTGGCGCTCGTGGGAGACTACTCCCCTAGGACGGAGCGGATTCTGCCTAGCCAAATGCCATTCGGCAAGCCTTCTTTTTCAAACGCCCGTCAGTCGCGCTTCGCACGGTAGATACGAAAACCGTTGCCCTCGGCCTTGATCGCACACGTGCCCAGATGTTCTTCGATCAGCGGTTGGTATTTCAGGAAGCTGTTGGCAACCAGGCGAAGTTCGCCGCCTTTTGCCAGGTGTTTCGCCGCTTTTCGCAGCAGGTTTTCCGTGGCGAAATAATCGGTGTGCACCCCGACGTGGAACGGTGGGTTGCTCAGGATGGTGTTCAAACCGAGGGGGGCGGCGTCGATGCCATCACCGGTCAACACGTCGGCCTCCAGACCGTTGGCGGCCAGGGTCAGGCGGCTGCTGGCGGCGGCGAAGGCGTCCACGTCCAGCATCGTCACGGTATTGTGCGGGTAGCGACGTTTGACCGCAGCCCCCAGCACGCCAGCGCCGCAACCAAAGTCCAGCAGGTGCCCGCCGGGCAGTTTGTCCAGGTGTTCCAGCAGCAGCTCGGTGCCACGATCCAGCCGCCCATGGCTGAACACGCCCGGCAGGCTCACCACCTTCAAGGGGCCCTCGGCCAGCGGCACCTCGAAGACCTGGGCCAGGCTCTCCAGCTCGACCGCCTGCGGAGCATTGACCACAGTGACTTGCCACAGCTGGCAATGCCGCGCGCTGTCGAGCTTGCGCGGTTTGCCGAAGGGCGTCATCTGCTTGGAAGCACTTTCGATCCCGGCTTTTTTCTCGCCCACCAAGAACAATTCGGCGCCGGGCAGGCGTGCGGCCACGGCGTTGAGCAGGTAGTCGGTGAGATCCTTGGACTTGGGCAGGAAGATCACCGCCGCATCGAACGGGCGCTGCGGTGCCGTTACGCCGAACTGGCTGCGTCCGGGGAAGCGTGCGTCGAGCGCGGCCTGGTCGCCGGCATGCCAGCACCAGCCGTGGGCATTGGGCAGGCGACCCAGCAGGTCGTCGGCGGGCAACCCCACCAACAGCAGGTTGCCTTGAAAAAGTTCGGCCTGACGAAGCAGTACTTCACTGCGCGGATCCATGGTCTGCTCCTTGAAAAAGGCGCGCAGTTTATCAACTCACGACGCGCAGGGGGGCGCCGGCGAAAAAGCCTCGGGCGTTTTCCGTCAGTTGACCGACGATACGTTGCCGCGCTTCGCGGCTGCCCCAGGCGTTGTGCGGCGTGACGATCAGCCGTGGGATATCGCCCGCCAGCAGCGGGTTGCCATTGACCGGCGGTTCCACGCTCAGCACATCGGTGGCGGCCCCGCCCAGATGACCGCTACGCAGGGCGTCGGCCAGTGCCTGTTCGTTGATCAGGCCACCGCGTGCAGTGTTGACGATGAATGCGCCTGGCTTGAGCAAGGCCAGTTCGCGGGCGCCGATAAAGTCGCGGGTGTGTTCGTTGAGCGGGCAGTGCAGGGTGAGGGCGTCGACCTGCGCCAGTAGCTGGTCCAGCGGCACGCGGTCGGGCCGGGCAGGGCGCCCGGGGATCGCACCGAGTACCACGCGCATGCCAAAGGCTTCAGCCAGACGCGCCACGGCACTGCCCAGTTCTCCGTGGCCGAGCAGGCCCAGGGTTTTGCCTTCCAGCTCGACAATCGGGTAATCCAGCAGGCAGAACTGCCGGGCTTGCTGCCATTTGCCGGCAGCCACGTCGCGCTGATAGTCCTTCAGCCGCGTCGCCAGGTTGAGCAGCAGCATGAGTGTGTGCTGCGCCACCGACGGCGTGCCGTAGCCCTGGCAGTTGCTCACGGTGATGCCGTGGGCACGGGCGGCTTCGAGGTCGACGTTGTTGGTGCCGGTGGCCGAGACCAGAATCAGCTTCAAATCGGGGCAGGCTGCCAGGGTTTCGGCGTTTAGAGTGATCTTGTTGCTGATGACCACCTGGGCGCCCTGCACGCGCGCCGTGACGTTCCGGGGCGTGGTGTCGGAAAACAACTGCAACTCGCTGAAGCTGTTGCGCAGCTCGCTGAGGTCGAGGTCTCCCAGGTCCAGGGAGGGGTGATCGAGGAAGACGGCGCGGCGATTGTTCGTCATCAACTGTACCTTTTGCGGCAGGGTTCTAAGGCGTAATCTGCCGAGCCTATCAGATGAAATAATCAGTTACTCAATGGGAGTGAGCATGTACGTCGCCGAGTTTTTGACCGTAGCGCTGATTCACTTGTTGGCGGTGGCCAGTCCCGGACCGGATTTCGCCGTGGTGGTGCGCGAGAGCGTGACCCATGGCCGTCGCGCCGGCACCTGGACTGCCCTGGGTGTTGGCACGGCGATTTTCTTGCACGTAGGCTATTCGTTGCTCGGCATCGGCTTGATCGTGTCCCAGTCCATCGTGTTGTTCAACGCGCTCAAGTGGGCCGCCGCCGCCTACCTGCTGTACATCGGCTTCAAGGCCCTGCGCGCGCAGCCGGCCAAACCAACCGCCGACGGCGAGCTGCACCGCGAGGCGGGCGAGCGCACTCCGCGTGGCGCGTTTACCGCAGGCTTCGTGACCAATGGCTTGAACCCCAAGGCCACGCTGTTCTTCCTGTCGTTGTTCACCGTGGTGATCAACCCGCACACACCGCTGGCGATCCAGGCCGGTTACGGGGTGTACCTGGCGGTGGCGACGGCGCTGTGGTTCTGCCTGGTGGCCATGCTGTTCAGCCAGCAGCGCGTGCGCGCCGGGTTTGCACGCATGGGGCACTGGTTCGACCGCACCATGGGGGCGGTGTTGATTGCGATTGGGGTGAAGCTGGCGTTTACCAGCATGAAGTAACTACGGGAGGCTACCGTGCTCTTAAGTGGGCGCGGGCCAGGTGGGAGCCGGGCTTGCCCGCGATGCAGGCGACTCGGTGTCGTCAGTTGTCACGAGGCGATGCCATCGCAGGCAAGCCAGCTCCCACAGGGAGTCTGTGTGAGGTTGCGATAGTGGCTCAAGGCTAGCATTCGTCGGGCTCTGCAAATCATTCCTTTGGCTGATTTGGTTGAAACATAACGTCTCTAAAGTGCAGGTCTTCAAGCCAAGACCGTGCAGTCAGAAAAGGGATTCGTATGTTGCAGACCCGTGTCATTCCGCCCGCCGAAGGTGCGTACCAATACCCGCTGTTGATCAAGCGTCTGTTGATGTCCGGGACACGCTACGAGAAGACCCGGGAAATCATCTACCGCGACAAACTGCGCTACACCTATCCCACGCTGGTCGAACGGGTGGCGCGCCTGGCCAATGTCTTGACCGAGGCCGGCGTCAAGGCCGGCGATACGGTGGCGGTGATGGATTGGGACAGCCACCGTTACCTGGAGTGCATGTTCGCGATCCCGATGATCGGCGCGGTGATCCACACCATCAACGTGCGGCTGTCGCCTGAACAGATTCTCTACACCATGAACCACGCCGAGGACCGCTTCGTGCTGGTCAACAGCGAATTCGTGGGGCTTTACCAGGCCATCGCCGGGCACCTGACCACGGTCGACAAGACCTTGCTGCTCACCGACGGCGACAGCAAGACCGCCGAGCTGCCCGGCCTGGTTGGCGAGTACGAAACCCTGCTGGCCGCCGCCAGTCCCAGGTACGACTTCCAGGACTTCGACGAAAATTCGGTCGCCACCACCTTCTACACCACCGGCACCACTGGCAACCCCAAGGGTGTGTACTTCACCCATCGCCAATTGGTGCTGCACACCATGGGCGTGGCGACCATCATGGGCAGCGTCGATAGCGTGCGATTGCTGGGCACCAATGACGTGTACATGCCGATCACGCCGATGTTCCACGTGCATGCCTGGGGTCTGCCTTACGTGGCGACCATGCTCGGGCTGAAACAGGTCTACCCGGGCCGTTACGATCCTGAATACCTGGTTGAGCTGTGGCGTAAGGAAAAGGTCACCTTCTCCCATTGCGTGCCGACGATCCTGCAGATGGTGCTCAACGCGAAGGCCGCCCAGGGCGTGGATTTTGCCGGCTGGAAAATCGTAATCGGCGGCAGTGCGCTCAATCGTTCCCTGTACGAAGCGTCCAAGGCGCGCGGCATTCAGCTGACCGCCGCCTACGGCATGTCCGAGACCGGGCCGCTGGTGTCCTGCGCCCATCTCAACGAAGAATTGATGGCCGGCAGCGAGGACGAACGCACCACCTACCGCATCAAGGCCGGCGTGCCGGGGCCGCTGGTGGAGGCGGCGATCATCGACAGCGACGGCAACTTCCTGCCCGCCGATGGCGAGTCCCAGGGTGAGTTGGTGCTGCGCGCGCCGTGGCTGACCGAGGGCTATTTCAATGAGCCGCAGAAGGGCGCCGAGCTGTGGGAAGGTGGCTGGATGCACACCGGTGACGTGGCCACGCTGGATGCGTTCGGCGTGATCGACATTCGCGACCGCATCAAGGATGTGATCAAGACCGGGGGCGAGTGGATCTCGTCCCTGGCCCTCGAAGACCTGGTCAGCCGCCACCCGGCGGTACGCGAAGTAGCGGTGGTAGGCATCGCCGACCCGCAGTGGGGGGAGCGCCCGTTTGCGCTGCTGGTGGTGCGTGATGGCCACGAGATAGACGCCCGTGTGCTCAAGGAACACCTCAAGCCATTCGTGGAATTGGGCCACCTGAGCAAGTGGGCGATCCCGAGCCAGATTGCCGTTGTTACGGAAATTCCCAAGACCAGCGTCGGCAAGCTCGACAAAAAACGTATCCGCGTTGACATCGTCGAATGGCAGGCCAACAACAGCACATTCCTGTCTACCCTCTGAGCCCATCTGCCGTGCCCGTGTGGCACGGCAATGCTCTATCTTGCGCCTTCACTTGTGATTTGCCGATTTTCAGCCATCCTTCCCGCGTCGGCTGTTGCCGATATGGCGAAAGGACTGTGGCAGACGGGTTGGTGATGCAAATCACACTTTAGAGGGATCAAGCGGTACCCCTTGCTGGCTATAGTCCCTCCCAGAGTTTTTCACGGATGTTCCGCGTCGGGCCAAGGGGGCCTGGTTGCCGAGCGGCATTGGAATCGTTGTATTCCGGCCGTTACATGCATCACACAAAGAACTCACTGCCATAACAATAATGCACATGGAGTAGCGTCGATGACCTCAGTAAACCAGTTCTGGCGCCGGGCAAGACTGCCCCTGGCCGTCAGTCTCGCCTCTACGCTCGCCGGGCCCGCATTCGGCGTCAGTTTCAATATCGGTGAAATCGAAGGGAGTTTCGACTCCTCCCTGTCCGTGGGTGCCAGCTGGTCCACAGCCAAGCCCAATCGCGACCTGATCGGCGTCAACAATGGCGGCAAGGGGCTGTCCCAGACCTCCGATGACGGCCACTTGAACTTCAAGCGTGGGGAGACGTTCTCGAAGATCTTCAAGGGTATTCATGACCTGGAACTGAAATACGGCGACACCGGCGTGTTCGTGCGCGGCAAGTACTGGTACGACTTCGAACTCAAGGACGAAAGCCGGCCGTTCAAGGACATCAGCGACAACAATCGCAAGGAAGGCGCCAAGTCCTCCGGCGGGCAGATCCTCGACGCCTTCATCTACCACAACTACAACATTGCCGATCTGCCGGGCAACGTGCGTTTCGGCAAGCAGGTGGTGAGCTGGGGTGAAAGTACCTTCATCGGCGGCGGCATCAACTCCATCAACCCGATCGACGTGTCGGCATTCCGTCGTCCGGGGGCCGAAATCAAGGAAGGCTTGATTCCGGTCAACATGTTCTATGTGTCGCAAACCCTGACCGATAACCTGTCGGCCGAAGCGTTCTATCAGTTGGAATGGGACCAGACGGTTACCGACAACTGCGGCACGTTCTTCTCGCAGCCCGACGTGATTTCCGACGGTTGCAATAACAACCTGCGCGTACTCAACAGCCGCCGCTTCCTACCAGCTGCTGTGCTGCCGGGGCTCGCCGCGAATGGTGTCGACGTTAATAACGAGGGCGTACTGGTGCGTCGCGGCCCGGATCGAGACGCGCGCGATAGTGGGCAGTTCGGTGTCGCGTTTCATTACAACTTCGAGCCTCTGGACACAGAGTTCGGCGCTTACTTCATGAACTACCACAGTCGGGCGCCGATCTTCAGCGCACAGGGCGCGCCACAATCGGCATACACGGGCGCAACACCCGGTGTGCCTGCCCAGTTGCGTCCGTTGGTGGTCGCGGGTAACTCCAACTACTACGTTGAGTACCCGGAGGACATCCGTCTATATGGCTTGAGTTTCTCCACCACGCTTCCGACGGGCACCGCCTGGAGCGGCGAGCTGAGCTATCGCCCTAATGCCCCGGTGCAGCTGAGCACGACCGACATTCTGTATGCCGGTGTCACCCCGCTTCCGCCCTTCAGCAATGCGTCGGTGTTGAAGGGGTCGCCGGGTCAGGACTTGCACGGCTACAACCGTAAGGAAATTACCCAGTTCCAGACCACTTTTACGCACTTCTTCGATCAAGTCATGGGCGCCAGCCGCTTGACCACCGTCGGTGAGATTGGCGTGACTCACGTCGGTGGACTGGAGAGTAAATCCGAGGCGCGTTATGGCCGCGATCCAGTATTCGGTCCGGGCCAGTTGCCTGGTGGTTTCTGTACCGCGCTTAATAACTCCACCGCCCAAGGCGGAGGCTTGGCCAACGCGGCCAACCTCAATACCAACTGCAATAATGACGGCTTTACCACCGCAACTTCCTGGGGCTACCGCGCACGCGCAATCTGGGAATATCCGGACGTGTTCGCTGGTGTCAACCTCAAGCCCAACGTAGCCTGGTCCCACGACGTCAAAGGTTACTCGCCAGGCCCTGGCGGTAACTTTGAAGAAGGTCGCAAGGCGGTCAGCCTGGGCCTGGATGCCGAGTATCAGAACACCTACACCGCCAGCCTGGCCTACACCAACTTCTTTGGTGGCAAGTTCAGTACGGTGGATGACCGCGACTTCGTCGCTTTGAGCTTCGGCGCCAACTTCTAAGCACACTGGATTTCAGGAAGACCAGAACATGAAAATAACTAAAAGTCTGTTGCACGTGGGTGTGCTTGGGCTGTCGATCCTGGCGAGCAGCGTCATGGCGGCAGTCTCGGCGGATGAAGCCGCCAAACTGGGCACGACCCTGACGCCGATGGGCGCCGAGATGGCCGGTAACGCGGCGGGCACCATTCCCAAGTGGTCGCCGCTGCCGACCAACGCCGGCGCGGTCGATTCCCGCGGGTTCCTGGCCAACCCTTACGCCAGTGAGCAACCGCAATTCACCATCACCGCCGCGAACGTCGAGCAGTACAAGGACAAGCTGGCGCCGGGGCAGTACGCGATGTTCAAGCGCTACCCGGAAACCTTCAAGATGCCGGTCTATCCGACCCATCGCGGCGCCACCGTGCCGGCGGATGTGTTCGCGGCCATCAAGAAGAACGCCACCACCACCAACCTGGTGTCGGGCGGCAACGGTCTGGAGAACTTCGAGACCGCCATCCCGTTCCCGATTCCAAAAAGCGGCGTGGAAGTGATCTGGAACCACATCACCCGTTATCGCGGTGGCAGCGTGACGCGCCTGGTAACCCAGGCCACGCCGCAAACCAACGGCTCGTTCAGCCTGGTGTATTTCAAAGACCAGTTCGTGTTCCGCGACAAGATGAAGGACTTCGACCCGAAAAACCCGGGCAACGTGTTGTTCTACTTCAAGCAGCAAGTGACCGCGCCGGCGCGTCTGGCCGGTGGTGTGCTGCTGGTGCACGAAACCCTGGACCAGGTGAAGGAACCGCGTTCGGCCTGGGTCTACAACGCCGGCCAGCGCCGTGTGCGCCGGGCGCCGCAAGTGTCGTATGACGGCCCGGGTACCGCCGCCGACGGCCTGCGTACTTCCGACAACCTCGACATGTACAACGGTGCACCGGACCGCTACGACTGGAAGCTGGAGGGCAAGAAAGAAATCTATATCGCGTCCAACAGCTACAAGATCGACGATCCGAAGCTCAAGTACGCCGACATCATCAAGGCCGGCCACATCAACCAGGACCTGGCACGTTACGAGCTGCGCCGCGTCTGGCACGTCGTTGCCACCTTGAAGGAAGGCCAGCGCCACATCTATGCCAAGCGTGACTTCTTCATCGACGAAGACACCTGGCAAGCGGCGGTCATCGACCACTACGACGGTCGTGGCCAACTGTGGCGCGTCGCCGAGGCCCATGCCGAGAACTACTACGACAAGCAAGTGCCGTGGTACGCCCTGGAAACCCTCTACGACCTGCAGTCCGGTCGCTACCTGGCCTTGGGCATGAAGAACGAAGAGAAGCAGGCGTATGACTTTGGCTTCACCGCCACCACCAGCGACTTCACCCCGGCGGCTCTGCGTCAGGATGGGGTTCGCTAAGCTGCGATAAATCGCCCATCCGGAAGTCGGGCTTGTGTGGGAGCTGGCTTGCCTGCGATAGCATCACCTCGGTAGGTCTGACAGACCAAGGTGACTGCATCGCGGGCAAGTCCAGCTCCCACATTTGTTTGGGTTGAGATTTCTTGTCGCAGTTCTTTTTCAGACAAATGTTGCAAAGCTCTACAACCTCGCCGCTTTTACCGCTAGTCTGCGGACATCTGCAATGCCGACCACAGCCTTCTACAAGAGCCCGGCGATGACTGATCTGTCCCGCATCCAGGGGCCTGCCAGTGCGGTAATTCCGACCCTGGAAGGTCGCTTCTACAGGCCTCCGCTGCCTGACGGCTATGTGCCGCGCCCGCGTTTGTGCGAGCGGCTGAGCGCCGGGCTGGAAGGGCGGTTGCTGCTGGTCAGTGCACCCGCAGGGTTCGGCAAGAGCTCATTGGCGGTGGAATTCTGCCAAAGCCTGCCGGCCCATTGGCAAAGCCTGTGGCTGGGCCTTAGCCCGCGTGACAACGACCCCGGACGTTTTCTGGAACGTCTGCTCGACGGCTTGCAGCAATACTTCCCGCAGCTTGGCGCCCAATCCCTGGGGCTGCTGAAGATGCGCCAGCGCCACCAACCCTTTGCCTTTGAAGAATGGCTCGATGGCCTGCTCGATGAGCTGGCGGTGCACCTGTCCACCCGCGCGCCGCTGTTGCTGGTGCTGGATGACTACCATCTGGCCCAAGGGCCGGTGCTTGACCGCTGCCTGCAGTTCTTCCTCAATCATTTACCTGATGGTCTGGTGGTCTTGGTCACCAGTCGTCAGCGCCCGGACTGGCATCTGGCGCGGCTGCGTTTATCGCGCCACCTGATGGAACTGTATGAGCAGGACTTGCGCCTGACGCATGGTGAATCTCTGGCTGTGCTCGATCATCACAGCACCTCTTTACGGGGGGAGGCCCTCGACAACCTGATCCGCCGCAGCGAGGGCTGGGTCGCTGGTCTGCGTTTCTGGCTGCTGGCAGCCTCCGAGGCCGGTAACGACGGCGTCTTGCCGCAAAGCCTGCACGGCGGGGAAGGGCTGATCCGCGATTACTTGCTGGAAGAAGTCATCGACTGCCTGCCGACCGACGTGCAGGCGTTTTTATACGACACAGCCCCGCAGGACCGTTTTTGCAGCGCACTGTGCGACGCGGTGCGTGAAGCCCACGACAGCGCCGAAATCCTGCGTTACCTGCAAGCCCATCAAGTGTTCCTGGTGCCGCTGGACGACCAGGGGCATTGGTATCGTTATCACCATCTTTTTTCTGATCTGCTGCGTACACGACGTGCCAGCAGCCACGTGCTGCCGACGGCCAGCCTGCACCTGCGCGCCTGTCGCTGGTTCAACGCCCAGGGCCTGATCGATGAGGCGGTGGAACAGGCGCTGCGTGCCGGCCATCTCGATGTCGCGGCCAACCTGGTGCAAAACCTGTCGGAAGAACAATTGCTGGCCGAGCAGAACGTGGGCATGTTGCTGCGCTGGAAAATGGACTTGCCCGACAGCCTGCTGATCAGCACGCCACGCCTGATCGTGCTGTATAGCTGGGCGCTGGGCCTGGCCTGCCAGCTGGATGCGGCGCAGGAGTTGTCCAGCTACCTCAGCCGTTTTCTGCCGGCACCTTCGGCCACTGCGCAAAAATCAATGTTGGCGCAGTGGCTGGCGCTGAGCGGGATCATCGCCCGAGGGCGCGGGGATCGCGAGTTGACCCAACGCTATTGCAGCGAGGCCCTGGAGAGCCTCCCGCAGCGGCGTTACGGGCAGCGGTTGATGTGCTTGTCGACGTTGTCCAACCTGGCGATTGTCGATGCCGACCTGTGGCGCGCCCGAGGCCTGAACCGCGAATCCCTGGAGCTGGCGCAGCGCGTAGGCAATCCCTTGTTCGAGGCGCTGGCCCATTACGATCGGGCTCGCGTATTGCAAGCCCGTGGTGAAATCCTGCGCGCCCTCGACGAAGTGCGTCAGGGTTTGCAGCGCTTGCAGGGCCTGGCACCGCAGCGCTTGTACGCTGTACGTGCCCGGTTGTCGCTCTACGAAGGCTTTTTGCTGGTGGTGCGCTGCCAGCCCGAGGCTGGCCTTGCACGACTGCGTGCCGGCCTTGCCGAAGCCCGTGCCTGTCGCGATATCAGCGTGCTGATCGGTCATTGCGTGATCGCCAGCTTCGAGGGGCGCAAGGGTGATTTTTCCAAGGCTTTCGCCGAGCTGGCCGAGGCCGAGCGCTTGATGCACATCTGGGACGTGCCGCCGATCTACTACCTGGCGATGATCACCCTTATCAAGTGCGAGCTCTGGCTGGCCCAGGGCCGGACCGACCTGGCCGACGCCTGGCTAACGCGGTTGGGGCAGACCTACACCGGTGAACACGCCGCCGCAGCGCCCGAATATCACCCGCACCTGCCGCAGCATATCGAGCTGCAGCAAGCTGCGCTGGACGCCACGCGTCATCAGGCTGCTGTTGCGTTGCAGCGGCTGGAAGATCTGGCGAACCAGGCAATGGACAACGGGCGCCAGATGATTGCCTTGATGGCGCTGACCCAGCAGGCCCACGTGCTGTTGGAGGGCGGGCACGACGCCAGAGCGCGCGCTGTATTGGCCCGGGCGCTGGAAGTGGGTGTCGGCGGTGCGCTGCAACCTTTCCAGCGCCTGCTGGAGCATTATCCTGGCTGGATGCGCGAACAACTGGCCAAAGACCCCCATGGCCTGCTGAGTCAGAGCTTGCTGGCGCTGTTGCCGGCAGATGTGGTGATCGATACGGCGTCCACCCACGAAACCCTCAGTGCACGCGAACTGGCGGTGCTGCAATTGATCGCCCAGGGCTGCTCGAACCAGGAAATCAGCAACCGCCTGTTTATCTCCTTGCACACGGTCAAGACCCACGCCAGCCACATCAACAGCAAGCTGGGTGTGGAGCGGCGCACGCAGGCGGTAGCCAGGGCGCAGGAGCTGCGGTTGATCGGTTGAGCCTGTCTGTTTTACTCGTGCAGGCAATCTGGCGACAATCGTCGCAAATATTCAATGATTTGCACGTGAGGCCCTTGATGGAACCTGTACAGCCGACACTTATCCGCGAAACCTTCCCCGTCGGCCCTTTGCAGTGCAACTGCACGATCATTGGCGACCCGGTCACCAAAAAGGCGATTGTGGTCGACCCGGGCGGCAACCCTGAATTGATCCTCGCGCGGCTCGATGCCTTGGGGCTCAAGGTGGTGAGCATCATCCATACCCATGCCCACCTCGATCACTTCCTCGCGTCTGGCCAGATGAAGGAAAAGACCGGCGCGACCCTGCACTTGCACAAAGAGGATCAATTCCTCTGGGACAACCTGGAAATGCAATGCCAGATGTTTCGCGTGCCCTACACCCCGGTGCCGTCGCCTGACCGTTGGCTGGAGCATGACGAGGAATTGGCTTGCGGTTGCGGGGTGGCCATCCATACCCCTGGACATACGCCAGGCTCGATGAGCTTCTGGTTCGCCGATGCCAAATTGTTGATAGCCGGTGATACGCTGTTTCGGCGTGGAGTGGGGCGTACCGACCTATGGGGCGGCGACCAGGCGACCATCGTGCGTTCGATCAAGCAACGGCTCTACACCTTGGATGAAGGCGCGACGGTCGTGGCCGGTCACGGGCCCGATACCCGCCTCGGGGATGAGATGCGCGAGAATCCGTTTGTGCGGGCCTGAAGGTTGGTGTGGGAATAATCCAGGGACCAGCGCTGTTCTCCACGGAGAATCGTCGTAGCAAAAACACAGGTCGCGTTCAGCCTGCGTCTGCTACGGTTTCTGTAGCGGCGATGGGGGTCAGTGTTTGGTGGCGGGCACGGAATTTTTGCCGTTTATCGCGTTCCAAGCTCGGCACGGGTCCATTGCCAATGTCCTTTGCGCCACAGAATGCAAAAGTAGGAGCTCCCTTCATGTTTACTCCGCGTCGTCTTCTTGTTGTTGCTACCGCCGTGGCCCTGTTATCGGGTTGCGCCACACCTAATCCTTATGACGGCAGCCAGGGGCAGGCAAATAACGAATCGGGCGGTATCAGCAAAACCGCCAAGTACGGTGGCCTGGGTGCCCTGGCCGGTGCATTGGCCGGTGCCGCAATCGACCACAACAACCGTGGCAAGGGCGCGCTGATCGGCGCGGCGGTTGCGGGTATCGGTGCGGCGGGCTACGGCTACTACGCCGACCAGCAGGAAAAGAAGCTGCGTGAAAGCATGGCCAACACCGGCGTTGAAGTGCAGCGCCAGGGTGACCAGATCAAGCTGATCATGCCGGGCAACATCACCTTCGCCACCAACTCGGATGCGATCTCCAGCAGCTTCTACCAGCCGTTGAACAACCTGGCCAACTCGCTCAAGCAGTTCAACCAGAACACCATCCAGATCGTTGGCTACACCGACAGCACCGGCAGCCGACAGTTGAACATGGACCTGTCCCAGCGTCGTGCGCAGAGCGTGGCCAATTACCTGACTTCGCAAGGTGTCAGTCCGACCAACCTGAGTTCCCGTGGTGCCGGTCCGGATAATCCGATTGCCAGCAACGCCGACGTCAACGGGCGTGCCCAGAACCGTCGTGTCGAGGTGAACCTCGGCCCGATCCCTGGCCAGCAATACGGTCAGCCCGGTGCCCAGCAGCAGGCGCCGCAGCAGAACAACCAGTTCCAGGGCAACCCGTACTCCCAGTACCAGTAAACAGCCTCAATGAAAAAGGGCGCCGTGCAGTTCATGCACGGCGCCCTTTTTTGTGGCTGTCGCCTGGATCAATCGATGTATTCGAACACCTTCACGATCTTCTGTACGCCCGACACGCCCTGCACCAAATTGGCTGCACGGGTAGCCTCGGCCTGGGTCAGCAGGCCCATCAGGTAGACGATGCCGTTGTCGGTGACGACTTTGATGCGCGAGCCCGGAATAGCGCTGTCGGTGAGCATTTGCGTCTTGATCTTGGTCGTCAGCAGGGCGTCATTGCTGATAGCCAGCAGGGTGATCGGGTCCATCACCTGCAATTCGTTGTGGACCTTCTTGACCCGTTGTACCGCCGAGGCGGCTTGCTCGGCCTGGGCCTTGAGGTCGGCACGCGGTGTCTGGCCGGCGAGCAGCACCACACCGTTGAAGCTGGTCACGACGATGCGCGAGGCACCGTTGCCCAGGTCGGGGGCCGCCTTGGCCACGTTGACTTCGACCTTGGTCTCGATCAGGGAGTCATCGATCTTGCTGCCAAAGGTGCGGGTGCCTTTGTCGTCCTCGATGGGGGTGTCGCGTGTTGCGGTGATTGCCGTGCTGCAACCGCTGATAGCGAGGCACAGCGTGATGGCCAAAAGGCTAAGGCGATTAACGGTCATTCTTCACTCCCGAACAGTTGGCTGTCGATCAGATCGCACAGGCAGTGGATCGCCAGCAGGTGGACTTCCTGGATACGTGCGGTGACGTTGGCCGGGACGCGAATTTCCACGTCCTCGGGCAGCAGCAACGAGGCCATGCCGCCGCCGTCGCGCCCGGTCAATGCTACGACAATCATTTCGCGATCATGTGCGGCCTGGATCGCCTGAATAATATTCGCCGAGTTGCCGCTGGTGGAAATCGCCAGCAGTACATCGCCCGGTTGACCAAGGGCACGAATCTGCTTGGAGAAGACTTCGTTGTAGCTGTAGTCGTTGGCGATCGAGGTGATCGTTGACGAGTCGGTGGTCAAGGCGATGGCCGGCAGGCTCGGACGCTCGCGTTCGAAACGGTTGAGCAGTTCGGATGAAAAGTGCTGGGCATCGCCGGCCGAACCGCCGTTGCCGCACGAAAGCATTTTGCCTTCGTTGAGCAGGGCATTGACCATGACTTGACTGGCTTGCTCGATGTGCGGTGCAAGTACGTCCATCGCCTGTTGCTTGGTGTCGATGCTGGCCTGGAAAAGCTGGCGAATTCGGGATTGCATGTCCATCTGTGTGACCTTAAGTAGCGCGGCTCTTCAGCACGGAAATGTGCAGCCCGCAAAGCAAAGAGCAAAAGTGTGGGGTGAAAATGTCCGGAAAATCAGCTGTCGAAGGCCTCTTTGAGCCAACTCAGATCAGTCTGGCCAGACGGTGTGCTTTGTATGGCAACCACATCGAAACGGCAGGGAGCGTCAGCCCAGCGATGCTCTTCGTGCAGGAAAAACTGCGCGGCGAGTATCAGTTTCTGACGCTTGCGCTCGTCGATACTGGCGAGCGCGCCACCCCATTGTGCGTGTTTTCTGTAGCGGACTTCGACGAATACTACTGTATCGCCGTCAAGCATGACCAGATCAAGCTCGCCGCGTTTACACAACCAGTTCTGCGCCAGCAGGCGCAGACCTTGTTGTTGCAAGTAATGGAGCGCTTGACGTTCGGCTTCCTTGCCGCGGTTGGCGTCGGGACGCTCAGGCATCAGCGCGGGGTGTCGGGCAGGCGCTGGACTTCGCCACCGACGAACTTCGCCCACGGCATCTGGCGGTCAACACGCTGGTGGGTGCCGACACCCAGGCTGCCGGAGAGGCCATCGACACGGGTGTCCGGCAGCGCCTTGAGCTGACCCAGGCGGGGGGCCAGGCGGTAGGCGTCGACGCCCATCGCATACAGGCGACCGAGGCTGCTATTGGCTTGCGGCCATTGCGCGGCAACCTGGTTGCGCAGTGGATCCGTGGTGTTGAGCAGCCAAGGGGTTTCGCAGAACATCACGTTGGTCATGTCCAGGTACTGGTTCTTGTCGCCGCTGGCGCTGAACACATGGGAAGTTGCGTAGACAGGTACGTCACCGGCGTACTGGAAGTTCAGTGTCGGCTTGATCTGCTGGGCCAACTGCGGAGGCACGGCCAGGAAGATCATCTCGATGTCCTGGCGACGCGAAGGCTGTGCGGCAACATCGGTGCCGACGGTGCTTTGCAGGCTTTTGGCGCGGCCTTCGCTCTTGCGCAACTGGAACAGGTCGGCGATCTGCTGGGCAAGGGCCACCGGCTGGTCGACATACTCGACGCCCAGGACGGTACCGCCATTGGCTTCCCAGTCCTGGCGGAAGGCTTTATAGACGCGCTCGCCCCATTCGCCGCGGGGCACCATGGCAGCGGCACGGTGCAGGCCGTCGGCACGGGCGCGACGCGATACTTCGCGTGCTTCGTCTTCAGCCGCCAGACCGAACTGGAACAATTGGGGTGGGTTGTTATCGATTTCGCTGTAGTTCAATGCCAGGGTGGTGATCGGCAGTTGCCCGCGTGCACTGAGTTGCTTGACCAGCGGTTTCTCCAGCGGGCCGACGACCAGTTGCACGCCGGCGGCCTGGGCCTTGGCATAGAAGTCGTCGAGCGCGTTCAGGCGTGAACTGTCGTAGAACTCGATGGCCGGCGGCTTCTGCCCGGCTTGTTCAGCCTGGTAGTGGGCGGCCATGAACCCTTCACGCAGGGCTTTGCCGACGGAGGCCAGAGGGCCCTCCTGAGGCAGCAGCAGGGCGATCTTGTTCAGCGGCTGGGTGGTCAGCTCCTTCAACTTGGTCAGTGGCAAAGGCAGTTGCACCGCAGCTGGATGCCCCGGGTTCCGCGCGCGCCAGGTGTCGATGGCCTCCTGCTGCTGTTCCAGGGTGCCGGCGCCCTTGACCGCCTGGGCCAGGGTGATCCATCCGTCCAGTTCCGGATTGCCGGAGGCTTGCAATTGTTCGGCAGGCAGCGCGGCAATCAGGGTCCAGATGGCTTCGTGATTGCTTTTGGCGGCGTCACCGCTGAGCAGGGGGGCCAGAGCGACGCGCTCACGGGCGGCGGCCAGGGTCTGGCCGTCGGCTTCATAGGCGCGGGCATGAACAGTGCCGGTGCGGACCTGCTGGTCGGCTGGCAAGTCCTTCAGGTTCTGCAAGCTCGGGTGGTTCAAGGCGGTCAGCGCGGCCTTGGGCTGGTTGCGCGCCATGGCCAGTTCGGCGGCCAGGGTGCTGGCGTACACTTGCGCTGCAGGCTTGAGAACATCCAGTGGCACCTGCGCAAGAATCTGCGACGAGCGGGCCGGGTTGTTTTGGTGGAAGGCCATATCCGCTGCACTCAAACGCAGCAATGCGGCCTTTTCTGGTGTCTTGGCGCTGGTGGCCTGTTCGAGCAGTTGCTCGATACTGGCGTCCGGGGTTCGTGGAAGGTCGCCAAGGCTGGACGAGGGCGAGCTGGCGCAAGCGGCCAGCAAGGCAGCGAGGCAGAGGGCGGAGAGCAGCCGCAGGCAAGCGATCATGTAAGTGTTCCTGATACCGATCAAATTAGTGTGGAAGTGTACCCAAGCACTGGCCCAGGCGCGATGTTGCTGGCGTGAAACCGTCTATTTAGGTCGTGGAAATGTTGCGAACCCCCATCGACGGCTGACCTTGTGGGCATATTATCGAGGCGTCTACGCGCTACAATGCGACTTTTCCCAACCGTCGAGGTGTGCGTTTTGACTGCTCCAGGTCCTTTGAATTCCACTGCTGGCTCGCTTTTTGTGGTGGCGACGCCCATTGGCAACCTGGACGACATCAGTGCGCGGGCATTGAAAGTGTTGCGCGAGGTGAAGCTGATCGCGGCGGAAGACACGCGCCACTCCCAGCGGCTGATGCAGCATTTTGGTATCGGTACGCCACTTGCGGCCTGCCACGAGCACAACGAACGTGAAGAGGGCAGCCGCTTTATCACGCGCCTGCTGGCTGGCGATGATGTGGCGCTGATCTCCGATGCCGGCACGCCGCTCATCTCCGACCCCGGCTATCACTTGGTACGCCAAGCGCGCGCCGCTGGTATCAATGTAGTACCCGTTCCGGGGGCGTGCGCGCTGATCGCGGCGTTATCGGCGGCGGGCCTGCCGTCTGACCGCTTCATTTTCGAAGGTTTTCTGCCGGCCAAGGCGGTAGGGCGTCGCGCGCGTCTTCAGGCGCTGAAAGAAGAGCCCCGCACGTTGATCTTCTATGAAGCGCCACACCGCATCCTTGAATGTCTGCAGGACATGGAGTCGGTATTTGGCGGCGAGCGCGTGGCGTTACTGGCCCGGGAACTGACCAAGACGTTTGAAACCTTGAAGGGCTTGCCGCTGGAAGCGCTGCGTGCCTTCGTCGAGGGCGACAGCAACCAGCAACGTGGCGAATGCGTGGTGCTGGTCGCGGGCTGGACGGCGCCGGAGAGTGAAGATGCCGTGAGTAGCGAAGCCTTGCGTATCCTGGACCTGCTGCTTAAGGAGATGCCCCTCAAGCGCGCTGCGGCGCTGGCGGCGGAAATCACCGGCGTGCGCAAAAATGTGTTGTATCAGGTGGCGCTCGATAAACAGAAGGCTGAATAGTTCCGGGGTTGAGCCGGCATTTCGTCTGAAGATGATGGCAATGCTGTACTTTTAATACTTGTTCTAAGTGCGCCGTGCCGTTAACCTGCGCGGCGGAGAGTCGATTGGACAGTCGCTGCCCTCTATGAAAATTAGAGGGGGGAGGAAAGTCCGGGCTCCATAGGGCGAAGTGCCAGGTAATGCCTGGGAGGCGTGAGCCTACGGAAAGTGCCACAGAAAATAACCGCCTAAGCACTTCGGTGCCGGTAAGGGTGAAAAGGTGCGGTAAGAGCGCACCGCACGTCTGGCAACAGTTCGTGGCTAGGTAAACCCCACTTGGAGCAAGACCAAATAGGGTCCCAAGGCGTGGCCCGCGCTGGGACCGGGTAGGTTGCTAAAGATGTCCAGTGATGGCCATCGTAGACGAATGACTGTTCAAGACAGAACCCGGCTTATAGATCGACTCTCCACCTTTTTCCTTCTGTCCGAATCTCGAGCAGAAACCCGGTAGTAGCGCAAGAATCCCTCGCTGCCGAATCATTGGCAGATACATCTTCGTAATACCAAAAAAATCTTACTCTTAATAAATTACTTTAACTTCGCGCTATAGCTCTCTGAGTTATTTGCAGTTGCCGGGCGAAAATCATCTCCGAACTCCTGTTTCTCCTCCTTTTACGCTCCTAAATCTCCGTTCTGTAAGGCTTTTCCTTGAATCCGCGCCTTGACGGTGTGGTGGGCGCATTCCTATAGTGTGCGCAAGTGGCGGAAAGTGGCACAAAGTGGGTTTTTTGAACGTAAAACGCTAAAATTTGGAGAAACGCATCTGTGTTTCGCGGAGCTAACGCTATCAGTCTCGATGCAAAAGGCCGTCTCGCCATGCCGAGCCGGTATCGTGACGAGCTCATTTCGCGAAGTTCCGGACAGTTGATCATTACGATCGATGCCGTTGATCCCTGTTTGTGCGTTTACCCGCTCGATGAGTGGGAGTTGATCGAAACCAAGTTGCGCGCCTTGCCTTCATTGCGTGAAGAGAACCGCCGCCTGCAGCGTTTGCTGATCGGTAATGCCGTCGACCTCGAACTCGATGGCAGTGGTCGTTTTCTGGTGCCGCCGCGTTTGCGCGAGTACGCCAAGCTGGATAAGCGCGCGATGCTGGTGGGCCAACTGAACAAGTTCCAATTGTGGGACGAAGATGCCTGGGATGCTGTGGCTGCAGCTGACCTGGCGGCTATTCAACAACCGGGCGCCATGCCTGATGAACTGCGTGATTTGATCCTGTGACTATTGATAGCGGCTTTAACCACATCACCGTACTGCTCGACGAAGCCGTTGAGGCTCTCGCCGTACGCGCGGATGGCTGCTATCTGGACGGTACGTTCGGCAGGGGCGGGCACAGTCGGTTGATACTCAGCCAGCTCGGGTCCGACGGAAAACTCCTCGGGTTCGACAAAGACCCTCAAGCGATTGCCACCGGGCAAGCGCTAGCGGCCGAAGACGGCCGCTTTGTCGTTGTACAGCGCAGCTTTGCCGAGCTGGGCGCGGAAGTGGCCGAGCGCGGCATGGCAGGCAAGGTGGCCGGGGTTCTGCTCGACCTGGGCGTGTCCTCGCCTCAGCTCGATGACCCGGAGCGCGGCTTCAGCTTCATGAACGACGGCCCCCTCGACATGCGCATGGACCCCACCCGGGGCATCAGTGCTGCGCAGTTCATCGCCACCGCTCCCCACGAAGAAATTGCCCGCGTGTTCAAGGAGTACGGCGAAGAGCGCTTCGCCGGGCGCATGGCCCGTGCCGTGGTCGAGCGTCGTGAAATCCAGCCGTTCGAACGCACCGCCGATCTGGCCGAAGTGCTGAAAGTCGCCAACCCTGCCTGGGAGAAGGGCAAGAACCCGGCTACCCGTGCGTTCCAGGGGCTGCGCATTCACGTCAACAATGAATTGGGCGATCTGGAGGCAGGCCTCGAGGCTGCCCTCGAGGCGCTGGAAGTAGGCGGTCGCCTGGTGGTGATCAGCTTCCACTCCCTTGAAGACCGCATCGTCAAGCTGTTCATGCGTCGTCTGGTCAAGGGCGAATCCGATAACCTGCCGCGCAACCTGCCGGTGCGTTTCGACGCCTTTGTGCCGAAAATCAAAATCCATGGCAAAGCGCAGTTCGCTTCCGAAGCCGAACTCAAGGCCAACCCGCGTGCCCGCAGTGCTGTCATGCGTGTTGCGGAGAAGTTGCGGTGAGCAAGCTCTTCGCCAAGCCCCTCCCGGGCGGCAGCTTCTTCATGTTGCTGCTGTTTGTCGGCGTGCTGGTGTCCGCGATTGCGGTGTCCTACAGCGCTCACTGGAACCGCCAATTGCTCAACACCCTGTACGGGGAATTGAGTGTGCGCGACAAGGCTCAGGCGGAATGGGGTCGGCTGATCCTGGAACAAAGCACCTGGACGGCCCACAGCCGTATCGAAGTGCTGGCCACCGAGCAATTGAAAATGCACATCCCCGGCGCAGCTGAAGTGCGCATGGTGGCGCCATGATGAAGCTCGAAGGCGCACTCTACCCCTGGCGCTTCCGCCTGGTGCTTGGCTTGCTGGCACTGATGGTGGGTGCGATTGCCTGGCGGATCATCGACCTGCAAGTGGTCGACCGTGACTTCCTTATCGGTCAGGGCGATGCCCGCAGCTTGCGTCATATTCCCATTCCAGCGCACCGCGGCCTGATCACCGACCGTAACGGTGAGCCTCTGGCCGTCAGTACGCCGGTGACCACCCTGTGGGCCAACGCCAAGGAACTGCAGGTCGCCAAGGACAAGTGGCCGGAGCTGGCGGCGGCTCTTGGTCAGGATCCAAAAGCCCTGGCTGAGCGTCTGGAAGCTCAGGCCAACAAAGAGTTCATCTACCTGGTTCGTGGCCTGACGCCCGAGCAAGGCCAGCAAGTGCTCGACCTTAAAGTCCCCGGTGTCTACGGCATCGAGGAATTCCGTCGTTTCTACCCGGCGGGTGAAACCACCGCGCATATGGTGGGGTTCACCGACATCGATGACCACGGCCGCGAAGGGGTGGAACTGGCCTACGATGAATGGCTGGCCGGGGTGCCCGGCAAACGACAAGTCATCAAGGATCGGCGTGGCAGACTGATCAAGGATGTCCAGGTCACCAAAAACGCCAAGGCCGGTAAGCCCTTGGCGTTGTCGATTGACCTGCGTCTGCAATACCTGGCCAACCGCGAGCTGCGTAACGCGATCATCGAAAACGGCGCCAAGGCCGGCAGCCTGGTGATCATGGACGTCAAGACCGGCGAAATCCTCGCCATGGTCAACCAGCCGACCTACAACCCGAACAATCGTCGCAACCTGCAACCGGCGATGATGCGCAACCGCGCCATGATCGACGTGTTCGAGCCGGGCTCGACCATGAAAGCCATCTCCATGAGCGCCGCCATCGAGACCGGTCGCTGGAAACCCACCGACAAGGTCGAGGTGTATCCGGGTACGTTGCAGTTGGGTAAATACACCATTCGCGACGTGTCCCGTACCGAAGGTCCGGTGTTGGATCTGACAGGTATCCTGATCAACTCCAGTAACGTGGGCATGAGTAAGGTCGCCTTCGATATCGGCGGCGAAACCATCTATCACCTGGCGCAGAAAATCGGCCTGGGCCAACCCACCGGTCTGGATTTCCCCGGCGAGCGCGTGGGTAACCTGCCCAACTACCGCGACTGGAAAAAGGCCGAGACGGCCACGCTTTCCTATGGTTACGGCCTCTCGGTGACCGCTATCCAGCTGGCTCACGCGTTCTCGGTGCTGGCCAACAATGGCCGCATGGTGCCGTTGAGCCTGATCCATGTCGACGAAGCGCCGAAAGCGACGCAGATCATCCCGGAAAACGTCGCCAAGACCATGCAGGGCATGTTGCAACAAGTGATCGAAGCGCCTCGCGGCGTATTCCGTGCCCAGGTGCCGGCTTATCACGTGGCTGGCAAGTCGGGTACTGCGCGTAAGACGTCGGTGGGCACCAAGGGCTACGCCGAAAACTCCTACCGTTCGTTGTTCGCCGGCTTCGGCCCGATGAGCGACCCACGCTACGCCATCGTCGTCGTGATCGATGAGCCGAGCAAGGCCGGCTACTTCGGTGGCCTGGTATCGGCGCCGGTGTTCAGCAAAGTGATGTCCGGCACCCTGCGCCTGATGAACATCACCCCTGACAACCTGCCGCCGACCCAACAGGCGAACGCCGGACCACCGGCCGCTGCAGTAAAAGCCAATGGAGGGCGCGGCTGATGTCTCTTAGCCTGAACAAGATTTTCGCCCACGCCGGCCGTGATCTGCTGATTCGCGAATTGAGCCTGGACAGCCGCAATGTACGCGCCGGTGACCTGTTCCTGGCGGTGCCGGGTGGCAAGTACGACGGCCGTGCCCATATTGCCGACGCGCTTCAGCGCGGTGCGGCGGCGGTGGCCTATGAAGTCGAAGGTGCCACCGTGCTGCCGATCACCGACGTACCGTTGATTCCGGTGAAAGGGCTGGCCAAACAACTGTCGGACATCGCCGGGCGTTTCTATGGCGACCCGAGCCGTCAGCTCAACCTGGTGGGCGTGACCGGTACCAACGGCAAGACCAGCGTGACGCAACTGATTGCCCAGGCGCTGGATCTGCTGGGCCAGCACTGTGGCATCGTCGGCACCCTGGGCACCGGCTTTTATGGTGCGCTGCAAAGCGGCCTGCACACCACGCCGAACCCGATTGCCGTGCAAGCGACCCTGGGCGACCTGAAAAAGGCCGGCGCCAAGGCGGTTGCCATGGAAGTGTCGTCCCACGGTCTGGACCAAGGTCGCGTCACCGCCCTGGCGTTCGACGTAGCGGTGATGACCAACCTGTCCCGCGACCACCTGGACTACCACGGCACCATGGAAGCGTACGCCGCCGCCAAGGCCAAGTTGTTTGCCTGGAATGACCTGAAGTGCCGGGTGGTGAACCTGGATGATGAGTTCGGTCGCCAGTTGGCTGCCGAGGGCCGCGAATCACGCCTGATCAGCTACAGCCTGGAAGACGCCAGCGCCTACCTGTATTGCCGCGAAGCCCAGTTCAATGACCAAGGCGTGCGCGCCACACTGGTCACGCCGCAGGGCGAGCACCATCTGCGCAGCAGCTTGCTCGGTCGCTTCAACCTGAGCAATGTGTTGGCCGCCATCGGGGCCTTGCTCGGCCTGGACTACGCCCTGGATGAAATCCTGCGGGTGCTGCCGAAGCTGGAAGGCCCGGCCGGCCGCATGCAGCGCCTGGGAGGCGGCACGCAGCCGCTGGTGGTGGTCGATTATGCGCACACCCCGGACGCACTGGAAAAAGTCCTGCTCGCGCTGCGCCCCCACGCCAAGGGCAGATTGCTGTGCCTGTTCGGCTGCGGTGGTGATCGCGATCGCGGCAAGCGTCCGTTGATGGCCGAGATCGTCGAGCGCCTGGCCGATGGTGTGCTTGTCACCGACGACAACCCGCGCACTGAAGACCCAAGCACGATTTTCGATGACATCCGCGTCGGCTTTAAAGATGCGTCCAAGGCCACGTTTGTGGCAGGTCGCGGTGCAGCCATCGCCCAATTGATCGCCAGTGCCAGTGCCGATGACGTCGTGGTGCTGGCTGGTAAAGGGCACGAGGACTATCAGGAAATCAACGGCGAGCGCCATGCGTTCTCCGACCTGGTCGAAGCTGATCGCGCCCTGACCGCCTGGGAGGTTGCCCATGCTTAAGGCACTGAAATTCAGCGAACTGACCCAGGCCTTGTCGGCCCGCGTGCTGTCGAGCGATTGCAGCTTCGACGGTGTCAGCATCGACAGCCGCAACATCAAGCCGGGCCAGTTGTTCGTTGCTCTGGCCGGCCCGCGTTTTGATGGCCACGATTACCTTAACGATGTCGCCGCCAAAGGTGCCGTGGGTGCACTGGTGCAGCGCGAGGTGGCTGATTCCACCTTGCCGCAACTGCTGGTGGCGGACACCCGCCTGGCCCTCGGCCAGTTGGGCGCACTCAACCGTGCCTCTTTTGACAAGCCAGTGGCGGCCGTCACCGGTTCCAGTGGCAAGACAACGGTCAAGGAATTGCTCGCCGGTATCCTGCGCACGCGCGGTCCGGTGCTGGCGACCCGTGGCAACTTGAACAACGATTTCGGTGCGCCCCTGACCCTGCTCGAACTGGCCCCGGAACACACCGCAGCGGTGATCGAGCTGGGTGCTTCGCGCATCGGCGAAATCGCCTACACCGTGGCGCTGACCAAACCCCACGTGGCCATCATCAACAACGCCGGAACCGCCCATGTCGGCGAGTTCGGCGGCCCGGAAAAGATCGTTCAGGCCAAGGGTGAAATCCTTGAGGGCCTCGATGCCTCGGGCACTGCGGTATTGAACCTGGACGACAAGGCCTTCGAGACCTGGCGTGTACGCGCCGCCGGTCGCAAGGTCCTGACATTTGCCGTGCTCAATGCTGCCGCTGATTTCCATGCATCCGACATCAATGTGGATGCCCGTGGTTGCCCGTCCTTTACCTTGCACACCCCGCAAGGCAACGAGCATGTGCAACTGAATCTGCTGGGCAATCACAACGTTGCCAATGCCTTGGCCGCCGCCGCTGCCGCGTACGCCCTGGGCGTGTCGCTGTTCGGTATCGCCACGGGTCTGGGCGCGGTGCAGCCGGTCAAGGGTCGCACGGTGGCGCAGTTGGCCACCAACGGCATGCGCGTGATCGACGACACCTACAACGCCAACCCCTCGTCCATTAATGCGGCGGTAGATCTGCTCACCGGTTTCAGCGGTCGCAAGGTTCTGGTCCTGGGCGACATCGGCGAGCTGGGCGACTGGGCCGAACAAGGCCATCGCGAGGTCGGTGCTTATGCGGCCGGCAAAGTGGACGCGCTTTACGCCGTCGGTACGAACATGGCTCACGCCGTCAACGCTTTCGGGCCCGGCGCGCGGCATTTCGCGACCCAGGCCGAGCTGATTCAGGCCCTGACAGGCGCTGAACACGACAAACACACAACCATTTTGATCAAGGGATCGCGCAGCGCGGTGATGGAAAACGTCGTCGCGGCCTTGTGTGGCTCAAGTACGGAGAAACATTAATGCTGCTGCTGCTGGCTGAGTATCTGCAACAGTTCTACAAAGGCTTCGCGGTCTTTCAGTACCTGACCCTGCGCGGGATCCTGGGTGTGCTGACCGCGCTGTCTCTGTCGCTGTTCCTGGGACCGTGGATGATCCGCACCCTGCAGAACCTGCAAATTGGTCAATCGGTTCGCAATGACGGCCCGCAGTCGCACCTGTCCAAATCCGGCACCCCGACCATGGGCGGCGCGTTGATCCTGTCGTCCATCGGCGTGAGCACCCTGCTGTGGGCCGACCTGCACAACCGCTATGTCTGGGTGGTGTTGCTGGTGACCCTGCTGTTCGGAGCCATCGGTTGGGTGGATGACTACCGCAAGGTGATCGAGAAAAACTCCAAGGGTCTGCCAAGCCGCTGGAAATACTTCTGGCAGTCGGTGTTCGGCATTGCCGCCGCGGTGTTCCTGTACACCACCGCGCCCAGCGCCGTGGAAACCACGCTGATCATCCCGATGCTCAAGGACGCCAGTATTCCGCTGGGCGTTGGCTTCATGGTGCTGACCTATTTCGTGATCGTTGGCTCCAGCAACGCGGTCAACCTTACCGACGGCCTCGATGGCCTGGCGATCATGCCGACGGTGATGGTGGGCGGCGCGCTCGGCATCTTCTGCTACCTGTCGGGTAACGTGAAATTCGCCGAATACCTGCTGATCCCGTATGTCCCGGGCGCGGGCGAGTTGATCGTGTTCTGCGGCGCCCTGATCGGTGCGGGCCTGGGCTTCCTGTGGTTCAACACCTACCCGGCGCAGGTTTTCATGGGCGACGTCGGTGCGCTGGCGCTGGGCGCGGCCTTGGGCACTATCGCGGTGATCGTTCGCCAGGAAATCGTGCTGTTCATCATGGGCGGTGTGTTCGTGATGGAAACCCTGTCGGTGGTCATCCAGGTGGCCTCTTTCAAATTGACCGGGCGCCGTGTGTTCCGCATGGCGCCGATTCACCACCACTTTGAACTCAAGGGTTGGCCCGAGCCGCGTGTGATCGTCCGTTTCTGGATCATCACCGTGATTCTGGTGCTGATCGGCCTTGCCACCCTGAAACTGAGGTAGAAACGAGTGTCCCTGATCGCTTCAGACCACTTCCGCATCGTTGTCGGCCTCGGCAAGAGCGGCATGTCCCTGGTTCGCTTCCTGGCGAGCCGGGGCAAGCCGTTTGCTGTGGCCGACACGCGGGAAAATCCACCGGAGCTGGTCACGCTGCGCCGTGACTACCCGCACGTGGAAGTGCGTTGTGGCGAGCTGGACGTCGAGTTTCTGTGCCGCGCCGACGAGCTCTACGTGAGCCCTGGTCTGGCCCTGGCCACACCGGCCCTTCAAGCCGCGGCTGCCCGTGGCGTGAAGCTGTCCGGCGATATCGACCTGTTTGCGCGCCACGCGAAGGCGCCGATCGTGGCAATCAGTGGTTCCAACGCGAAAAGCACCGTGACCACCCTGGTCGGCGAGATGGCGGCTGCGGCCGGCAAGCGCGTGGCGGTGGGCGGCAATCTCGGCGTACCGGCGCTGGATTTGTTGAGCGACGACGTCGAGTTGTACGTGATGGAACTGTCGAGCTTTCAGCTGGAAACCACCCACGACCTGGGCGCTGAAGTGGCTACCGTACTGAACGTGAGTGAAGACCACATGGACCGCTACAGCGGCCTGCCGGCCTATCACCTGGCCAAGCACCGGATCTTCCGGGGGGCCAGGCAGGTGGTGGTCAATCGTCAGGATGCGTTGAGCCGTCCGTTGATGGGCGAGGGCCTGCCGTGCTGGACCTTCGGCTTGAGCAAGCCCGACTTCAAAGCCTTCGGCATCCGTGAAGAGAACGGCGAGAAATACCTGGCCTTCGAATTCCGGAACCTGATGCCGGTGCGCGAGCTGAAAATCCGTGGCGCCCATAACCAGTCCAATGCGCTGGCCGCCCTGGCGCTGGGGCATGCGGTCGGCTTGCCGTTCGACGCGATGTTGTCGAGCCTGCGCACCTTCGGCGGCCTCGAGCATCGTTGCCAGTGGGTTCGCGACCTGGACGGCGTCAGCTATTACAACGACTCCAAGGCCACCAACGTGGGCGCCGCATTGGCGGCCATCGAAGGCCTGGGTGCGGATATCGAAGGCAAGCTGGTGCTGATCGCCGGTGGCGATGGCAAGGGCGCCGACTTCAAGGACCTCAAGGCCCCGGTCGCCGCGCATTGCCGCGCCGTGGTGCTGATGGGCCGCGACTCCGACCTGATCGCTGCGGCGTTGGGGGAGGCCGTGCCGCAAGTGCGTGCCACGTCTTTGGACGACGCGATTGCCCAGTGCAAGGCCCTGGCTCAGCCGGGCGACGCGGTGCTGCTGTCGCCAGCCTGCGCCAGCTTCGACATGTTCAAGAACTACGAAGAACGCGGCCAGTTGTTCGCCCGCGGCGTGGAGGCCTTGGCATGAGCCTCAATCTCAGAAACATCATCAAGCCGTACCCGTCGCCGATCATTACCGGGCGCGGTATCGACCTCGATTTCCCGATGCTCGCCGGTTGCCTGGCGCTGCTGGGCCTGGGCCTGGTGATGATCACCTCCGCGTCCTCCGAAGTGGCCGCCGTGCAGTCGGGCAACACCCTGTACATGATGATCCGTCACCTGGTGTACCTGGTGCTTGGCCTCGGCGCCTGCATCGTGACGATGATGATTCCTATCGCCACCTGGCAACGCCTGGGCTGGCTGATGCTGATCGGCGCGTTCGGTTTGCTGATCATGGTGATCCTGCCCGGCATCGGGCGCGAGGTGAACGGTTCGATGCGCTGGATCGGTTTCGGCGCTTTCAACGTGCAGCCGTCGGAAATCGCCAAGGTGTTCGTGGTGATCTACCTCGCGGGCTACCTGGTGCGGCGCCAGAAAGAAGTACGCGAAAGCTGGATGGGTTTCTTCAAGCCGTTCATTGTGCTGCTGCCCATGGCCGGCCTGTTGCTGATGGAGCCCGACTTCGGTGCCACCGTCGTGATGATGGGGGCGGCGGCGGCGATGCTGTTCCTCGGCGGTGTCGGTCTGTTCCGCTTTACCTTGATGGTGGTGCTGGCGGTGGCGGCGGTGACGATCCTGGTCCAGGCGCAACCTTACCGGATGGCCCGTCTGATTACCTTTACCGACCCCTGGTCCGACCAGTTCGGTTCCGGCTACCAGTTGACCCAGGCGCTGATCGCTTTCGGTCGCGGCGAATGGCTGGGCGTGGGCCTGGGCAACAGTGTGCAGAAGCAGTTCTACCTGCCCGAGGCGCACACCGACTTCGTGTTCTCGGTATTGGCCGAGGAGCTGGGCGTGGTCGGTTCGCTGTGCACCGTCGCGCTGTTCGTGTTCGTGTGCGTGCGCGGCATGTACATCGGTTTGTGGGCCGAGAAGGCCAAACAGTTTTTTGCCGCCTATGTGGCCTACGGCTTGTCGTTCCTGTGGATCGGCCAGTTCCTGATCAACATCGGTGTGAACGTCGGCTTGCTGCCGACCAAGGGCCTGACCCTGCCGTTCCTCAGTTATGGCGGCAGTTCGTTGGTGATCTGCTGCGCTTGTCTCGGCCTCTTGTTGCGCATCGAGTGGGAGAGTCGTACCCACCTGGGCAGCGAAGAGATGGAATTCAGCGAGAGCGATTTTGCCGAGGAGCCGATCCATGGGCGCTAACGTGCTGATCATGGCGGGCGGCACCGGGGGCCATGTGTTCCCGGCCCTGGCGTGCGCGCGGGAATTCCAGAGCCGTGGCTACACCGTGCATTGGCTGGGGACGCCGCGCGGTATCGAAAACGAGCTGGTGCCGAACGCCGGCTTGCCGCTGCACCTGATCAATGTCACCGGCCTGCGCGGCAAGGGCAAGCTGTCCCTGCTCAAGGCACCGTTCGTGTTGCTGAAGGCGGTGTGGCAGGCGCGCAAGGTGATTCGTGAATTGAAACCGGTGTGTGTGCTCGGTTTCGGCGGTTATGTGACCGGTCCGGGTGGCGTCGCAGCCCGGCTGGCCGGCGTGCCGGTGATCGTGCACGAACAGAACGCCGTCGCCGGCACGGCCAACCGTTTGCTGGTGCCGTTGGCCGCCCGGGTCTGCGAGGCGTTCCCGAAGACCTTCGGCGCCTCGGACAAACTGCGCACCACCGGCAACCCGGTGCGCACCGAGCTGTTCATGGACATCGCCCGCCAGGCACTGGACGGGCGCAAGCCACACCTGCTGATCCTGGGCGGAAGCCTGGGCGCCGAGCCGCTGAACAAATTGCTGCCGGAAGCGCTGGCGCAGCTGCCTGTGGAGCTGCGCCCGGAGATCTTCCATCAGGCCGGCAAGCATCACGATGAAGTCACCGCCACACGTTATCGCGAAGCCGGTGTGGAGGCCAATGTGCAGCCCTTCATCAAAGACATGGCCCATGCCTATGGCTGGGCCGACCTGGTGGTCTGTCGCGCTGGTGCGTTGACCGTCAGTGAACTGGCCGCCGCCGGTCTGCCGTCCTTGCTGGTGCCTTTGCCCCATGCGATCGACGATCACCAGACCCGCAACGCCGAATATTTGGCCGGGGAGGGCGCTGCCTTCCTGCTGCCGCAAAGAACGACTGGCGCCGCCGATTTGGCCGCACGCCTGACCGAGGTTTTGATGCAACCGGAACGACTCAACAGCATGGCGAGCACCGCAAGCCGCCTGGCTAAACCTGACGCAACCCGCACCGTGGTCGATATCTGCTTGGAGGTGGCCCATGGTTGAGAATCAGAAAGCCATGCCGCAACCGGAAATGCGCCGTATCCGTCGCATCCACTTCGTCGGGATCGGCGGCGTGGGCATGTGCGGTATTGCCGAAGTGTTGCTTAACCTGGGCTACCAGGTCTCCGGCTCGGACTTGAAAGAGTCGCCGGTCACCGATCGCCTGAAGACCTTCGGTGCACAGATCTTCATCGGGCACCGCGCCGAGAACGCCGCCGAGGCGGACGTGTTGGTGGTGTCCAGTGCCGTGAACACCTCCAACCCGGAAGTGGCCACCGCCCTCGAGCGCCGCATTCCCGTGGTGCCGCGCGCCGAGATGTTGGCCGAGCTGATGCGCTATCGCCATGGCATCGCCGTGGCCGGCACCCATGGCAAGACCACCACCACCAGCCTGATCGCTTCGGTGTTCGCCGCCGGTGGCCTGGACCCGACTTTCGTGATCGGTGGCCGTCTGAACGCTGCGGGCACCAATGCCCAGCTCGGCACCAGCCGCTACCTGATCGCCGAAGCCGATGAAAGCGATGCGAGCTTCCTGCACCTGCAACCGCTGGTCGCAGTCGTCACCAACATCGACGCCGATCACATGGCTACCTACGATGGCGACTTCAACAAGTTGAAGAAAACCTTCGTCGAGTTCTTGCACAACCTGCCGTTCTACGGCCTGGCCGTGGTGTGCCTGGACGATCCGGTGGTGCGCGAGATCCTGCCGCTGGTCAAGCGCCCGACCGTGACCTACGGCTTCAGCGAAGATGCCGACGTGCGCGCCATCAATGTGCGTCAACACGGCATGCAAACCTTCTTCACCGTGCTGCGCCCGGACCGCGAACCGCTGGACGTTTCGGTGAACATGCCGGGCAACCACAACGTGCTCAACTCCCTGGCGACCATCTGCATTGCGTCCGACGAGGGCGTCAGCGATGAAGCCATCGTCGAAGGCCTGTCGCGCTTTGCCGGCGTGGGCCGCCGCTTCCAGGTCTACGGCCAGCTGCCGGTGGACGGTGGCGACGTGATGCTGGTGGACGACTACGGTCACCACCCGACCGAGGTCGCCGCGGTGATCAAGGCCGTGCGCGGTGGCTGGCCGGAGCGCCGTCTGGTGATGGTCTACCAGCCGCACCGTTACAGCCGCACCCGCGATCTGTACGACGACTTCGTCAATGTGCTGGCCGACGCCAACGTGTTGCTGCTGATGGAGGTGTACCCGGCGGGTGAAGACCCGATCCCGGGCGCCGACAGCCGCAAGCTGTGCAACAGCATCCGTCAGCGTGGCCAACTGGACCCGATCTACATCGAGCGTGGCGTGGACCTGGCGCCCATCGTCAAGCCGCTGCTGCGGGCCGGTGACATCCTGCTGTGCCAGGGCGCCGGTGATATTGGCGGCCTTGCGCCCAAGCTACTGGCGAGCCCGCTGTTTGCCGCTGCCAAGGGAGCGTCGAAATGACCACTGACTACGGCTCCCTGTTTTCGACAATCGCGCCCGCCGACTTCGGTCGCGTCGCCGTACTGTTCGGCGGCAAGAGCGCCGAGCGCGAAGTGTCGCTCAAGTCCGGCAACGCGGTGCTCGAGGCCCTGCAAAGCGCCGGCGTGAATGCGTTCGGCATCGACGTGGGCGACGACTTCCTCGCCCGCCTGCAGGCCGAGAAGATCGACCGCGCCTTCATCATCCTCCACGGCCGTGGCGGTGAAGACGGCAGCATGCAAGGCCTGCTGGAGTGCGCCGGTATCCCTTACACCGGCAGCGGCATCCTCGCGTCGGCACTGGCCATGGACAAGTTGCGCACCAAGCAGGTGTGGCACAGCCTGGGCATTCCAACCCCGCGTCACAGTGTTCTGTGCAGCGAAGACGATTGTATTTTGGCCGCCAAGGAACTGGGCCTGCCTTTGATCGTCAAACCTGCCCATGAAGGCTCCAGTATCGGCATGGCCAAAGTGAACTCGGCCGCCGAATTGATCGACGCATGGAAAGCGGCAAGTACCTACGATTCGCAAGTGTTGGTGGAACAGTGGATTTCCGGTCCCGAGTACACCATCGCCACCCTGCGTGGCCAGGTATTGCCGCCCATCGCCCTGGGCACACCGCACACTTTCTACGACTACGACGCCAAGTACCTGGCTTCCGATACCCAGTACCGGATCCCGTGCGGCCTTGACGCAACCAAAGAACAGGAATTGATGGACCTCACGGCGAAAGCCTGTGAGGCGCTGGGTATCGCCGGTTGGGCGCGGGCAGACGTGATGCAGGATGAGCAAGGGAATTTCTGGTTCCTGGAAGTCAACACCGCGCCAGGGATGACCGACCACAGCCTGGTCCCCATGGCCGCTCGTGCCGCCGGTCTGGATTTCCAGCAGTTGGTGCTGTCGATCCTTGCAGCCAGCATCGAGCCTCGAGGCTAAGCACATGAACGGCGCATCGCTTCGTCATCAGCCCCCACAAGCACCGAGCCGGAAGCCGGTGCCACGGGGTGCCAGCCGAATGGTGGCTAAAGAGCCGATGTCGGCGCGCCTGCCGAAACCCAACTTTGGTTTCCTCAAGGCGCTGTTCTGGCCGGTGTTGCTGGTGGTGCTGGGCTTCGGAACCTACGAGGGCGCCCAGCGTCTGTTGCCGTATGCCGACCGGCCGATCACCAAGATCAGCGTGCAGGGCGACCTAAGCTACATCAGCCAGCAAGCGGTACAGCAGCGCATCGGCCCTTACCTGTCGGCGAGCTTCTTCACCATCGACCTGGCTGGCATGCGCTCGGAGCTGGAACAGATGCCGTGGATCGCCCATGCCGAAGTCCGCCGGGTATGGCCGGACCAGGTGACGATCCGCCTGGAAGAACAACTGCCCGTGGCCCGTTGGGGTGACGAAGCGCTGTTGAACAACCAGGGCCAGGCGTTCACCCCGCGTGAGCTGGCCAACTACGAGCACCTGCCACAGCTGTTCGGGCCGCAGCGGGCGCAACAGCAAGTGATGCAGCAGTACCAGGCCTTGAGCCAGATGCTGCGGCCACTGGGCTTCTCCATCGCACGCCTGGAACTGCGTGAACGGGGCAGCTGGTTTTTGACGACCGGGGCAGGCAGTTCCGGCCCGGGCATCCAGTTGTTGCTGGGACGCGACCGCTTGGTGGAGAAGATGCGCCGCTTTATTGCCATCTATGAAAAAACCTTGAAAGAACAGATTACGAACATTGCGAGCGTCGACCTGCGTTACGCCAACGGCCTGGCCGTCGGCTGGCGTGAACCGGCTGCGCCCACGACCGCGCAACCCGCGGTCGCGAAGAATTAAGAAGAGGCAGGACCCATGGCAAACGTGCAAAGCGGCAAAATGATCGTCGGTCTCGATATCGGCACCTCCAAGGTGGTGGCGCTGGTGGGCGAGGTCGGGGAAGACGGCGCGATCGAAATCGTCGGTATTGGCACGCATCCGTCCCGGGGCCTGAAGAAGGGCGTGGTGGTGAACATCGAGTCCACCGTGCAATCGATCCAGCGCGCCATCGAAGAAGCGCAGTTGATGGCCGGTTGCCGGATCCACTCGGCGTTTGTCGGCGTGGCCGGCAACCATATCCGCAGCCTGAACTCCCACGGCATCGTGGCGATCCGCGACCGTGAAGTCAGCTCGGCCGACCTTGAGCGCGTGCTCGACGCGGCCCAGGCCGTGGCGATCCCGGCTGACCAGCGCGTGCTGCACACCCTGCCGCAGGACTATGTGATCGACAACCAGGAAGGCGTTCGCGAGCCTCTGGGCATGTCGGGCGTGCGCTTGGAAGCCAAGGTCCACGTGGTGACCTGCGCCGTCAACGCCGCTCAGAACATCGAAAAATGCGTGCGCCGCTGCGGCCTGGAAATCGACGACATCATTCTTGAGCAACTGGCGTCCGCTTATTCGGTACTCACCGACGACGAAAAAGAACTGGGCGTGTGCCTGGTGGACATCGGCGGCGGTACCACCGACATCGCGATCTTCACCGAGGGTGCGATCCGTCACACCGCCGTGATCCCGATTGCCGGCGACCAGGTCACCAACGACATCGCCATGGCGTTGCGTACCCCGACCCAGTACGCCGAAGAAATCAAGATCCGCTACGCCTGCGCCCTGGCCAAGCTGGCCGGTGCCGGTGAAACCATCAAGGTGCCGAGCGTGGGCGACCGTCCACCGCGCGAGCTGTCGCGCCAGGCATTGGCCGAGGTGGTCGAGCCGCGCTACGACGAACTGTTCACCCTGATCCAGGCCGAGCTGCGTCGCAGTGGCTACGAAGACCTGATCCCGGCTGGCATTGTGCTGACCGGCGGTACGTCGAAGATGGAAGGCGCGGTCGAGCTGGCCGAGGAAATCTTCCACATGCCGGTCCGCCTGGGCGTGCCTCACGGCGTCAAGGGCCTGGGCGACGTGGTGCGCAACCCGATCTATTCCACCGGCGTGGGCCTGCTGTTGTACGGGCTGCAAAAGCAGACCGACGGCATTTCCCTGTCGGGCCCCAGCAACCGCGAAAGCTACCGCAGCGACGACGAAGAGAAAGCGCCGTTGCTGGACCGGATCAAAAGCTGGGTCCAGGGCAACTTCTAACGATTTACCGCGACACCGCAGCACCGTTGTAAGCAGTAGGCGAAAAAACTAGAGAAATGAAAGGAGAGGGAACATGTTCGAACTCGTAGACAACATCCCCGCAAGCCCGGTCATCAAAGTGATCGGTGTCGGCGGTGGCGGCGGCAACGCTGTCAACCACATGGTCAAGAGCAACATTGAAGGCGTCGAGTTCATCTGCGCCAACACCGATGCCCAGGCCCTCAAAAACATCGGTGCACGCACCATCCTGCAATTGGGCACCGCCGTGACCAAGGGCCTGGGTGCTGGCGCCAACCCTGAAGTGGGCCGTCAGGCTGCACTGGAAGACCGCGAGCGTATCGCCGAAGTACTGGCCGGTACCAACATGGTGTTCATCACCACCGGCATGGGCGGTGGTACCGGTACCGGTGCTGCGCCGATCATCGCCGAAGTGGCCAAGGAAATGGGCATCCTCACCGTTGCGGTGGTGACCCGTCCGTTCCCGTTCGAAGGTCGCAAGCGTATGCAGATCGCCGACGAAGGCATCCGCATGCTGTCCGAAAGCGTCGACTCGTTGATCACCATCCCCAACGAGAAGCTGCTGACCATCCTGGGCAAGGATGCGAGCCTGTTGTCCGCTTTCGCCAAGGCTGACGATGTACTGGCCGGTGCCGTTCGCGGTATCTCCGACATCATCAAGCGCCCGGGCATGATCAACGTCGACTTTGCCGACGTGCGTACCGTGATGAGCGAAATGGGCATGGCGATGATGGGCACTGGCTGCGCCAGCGGTCCGAACCGTGCACGCGAAGCCACCGAAGCGGCCATCCGCAATCCGTTGCTGGAAGACGTGAACCTGCAAGGCGCACGCGGCATCCTGGTGAACATCACCGCCGGTCCTGACCTGTCCCTGGGTGAGTACTCCGACGTGGGTAGCATCATCGAAGCCTTTGCGTCCGAGCACGCGATGGTCAAGGTGGGTACCGTGATCGATCCGGACATGCGCGACGAACTGCACGTGACCGTGGTTGCCACCGGCCTGGGTGCCAAGATCGAGAAGCCTGTCAAGGTCATCGACAACACCCTGCACAACAGCCAGGCCAGCCAGTCGGCAGCCGCTCCAGCGCCTGTGCGCCAGGAACAGCCGTCGGTGAACTACCGTGACCTGGACCGTCCGACCGTGATGCGCAATCAGGCTCAGGCCGGTGCAGCGGCGTCCCGTAGCCCGAATCCGCAAGACGATCTGGACTACCTGGACATCCCGGCTTTCCTGCGTCGTCAGGCCGATTAATGGAATGTATCAGGGCTATGAAGGTGATTGGTGTTCAGCAAAGGTCTGGTCTGCTATTATCGCCAGCCTTTGTTGATACCAGTTCGCAATTTGCGCTGAAGCGGTCCAAGCCATGATTAAACAACGCACTCTGAAGAATATTATTCGTGCCACAGGTGTAGGTCTGCACTCCGGGGAGAAGGTATACCTGACCCTCAAGCCTGCACCTGTCGACACCGGCATCGTGTTTGTGCGTGCCGACCTGGACCCTGTGGTGCAGATTCCTGCTCGCGCGGAAAACGTTGGCGAAACCACAATGTCGACCACGTTGGTCAACGGTGACGTCAAAGTGGACACGGTGGAGCACTTGCTCTCGGCCATGGCTGGCCTGGGCATCGATAACGCCTACGTCGAGCTCTCCGCGTCCGAAGTCCCGATCATGGATGGCAGCGCTGGCCCCTTCGTATTCTTGATTCAATCTGCCGGCCTGGAAGAACAGGACGCAGCGAAGAAGTTCATTCGCATTCTGCGGGAAGTGACAGTAGTCGATGGCGACAAGCGCGCCACCTTCGTCCCGTTCGAAGGCTTTAAAGTGAGCTTTGAGATCGATTTCGATCACCCGGTATTCCGTGACCGCACCCAAAGTGCAAGCGTGGATTTTTCCAGCACTTCGTTCGTAAAAGAAGTCAGCCGCGCCCGTACCTTCGGTTTCATGAGTGACATCGAGTACCTGCGCAAGCATAACCTCGCACTCGGCGGCAGCGTTGAAAACGCCATTGTGGTCGACGCGGATGGTGTACTGAACGAAGACGGCCTTCGCTACGAAGACGAATTCGTGAAGCACAAGATCCTCGATGCAATCGGTGACCTCTACCTGCTGGGCAATAGCCTGATAGGCGAGTTCAAAGGCTTCAAGTCGGGCCACGCCCTTAACAACCAGCTGCTGCGCAAGTTGATTGAGCAGACAGACGCTTGGGAAGTCGTGACCTTCGAAGATGCCAGCACCGCACCGATCTCTTACATGCGTCCCGTTGCGGCGGTGTAAGTAACAACTCTCTTTCTTTAGTTTTGAAAGGCCACCTTCGGGTGGCCTTTTTTTATTTGTGTGCGCCGCTCCCACAGGTTGACCTCATAGGGCGGTGCTCTGTTTAGGGTTCATAAAGCCGTCGCGTCGACGATCCGGTTGCGGCCCGTGTGCTTGGCCTCATACAACGCCTGGTCGGCACTGAGCAGCAAGGCTTCCAGGGAGAGACGGCTGCGTTTGTCCCAGGTACTCAAGCCAATGCTCACTGTGACCGGCGGCTCTTCGGCCGCCACGCGGGGCAAGCGTTCGACGCTGCAACGGATATGCTCGGCAATCACCCAGGCGCCCTTGGCGTCGGTGTGCGGGAGCACCACGGCAAATTCTTCCCCGCCATAACGCGCCGCCAAATCGGCCGGGCGGCGAATATTGTCGACGATCACCTGAGCCACACTGCGCAGCGCTGCATCGCCGCCATGATGGCCGTGGCGGTCGTTGAACGCCTTGAAATGGTCCACGTCGATCATCAGCAGGGTCAGCGGCTCGGTGGAACGCTGGGCACGGTCCCACTCCAGGCGCAGGCGCTGGTCGAGCACGCGGCGGTTGGCCAGGCCGGTGAGCGCGTCGGTGCCTGCCAGTTCTGACAGCACTTGCTCGGCGTGGTGGCGTCGTCGCAGCTCCATGCACAGCATCCAGGTCAGCCACAGCAGTCCGGTGCACAGCACGCCCGTGGCAACCCCCACCAGCAAGGCCGCGCGCCGCCATTGGGCAAAGATCTCGTCGCTGGACAGCGCCACCACCACGATCAACGGCAAGTTACCCACCGTGGAGAAGGTGTAGAGCCGTGGCTGGTGGTCAACGCTGGAGACGCCTTCGAAGCCGCCGTCACCTTCATGCAGGATGCGCAGCACGTTCGGGCGCTGGCTCAGGTCCTTGTCGATCATGTCCAGTTCCAGCATCGGGTGCTGGGCCAACAGCACGCCCTCGCGGTTGATCAGGTTGATGGTGCTGTTGGTGCCGATGTTCAGGCTGCTGAACAACTGATGGAAATACGACAGTCGCATGGACGCCACGGCCACACCCTGGAAATGTCCGTCCGGGGTCGAGATTCGACGGCTGAACGCGATGCGCCACTGGTCATCGCACACGCAGCGCGCCATGAATGGTCGGCTGACGAACAGGCCTGCGTCAGGGTTTTTGCGATGGACCTGGAAATAGTCCCGGTCGGCAAAGTTGCCGGTCTTGGGGGTCAGCAAGGAGGAGTCGGCGATCACTTCTCCATTGGCGTCCAGCAACAGAATATCGCCCTTGTACGGCGCGGCGGCGGAACGATCGAACAGCACCAGATGACGAATGCTTGCAGACACGCCCTGCAGGTCGCTGCGCTCGGTGGCGGCGATCAGGCCCTTGAGGGCCATGTCGTACAGCTCGACGTTGCGCAGCACATCCGCATCGATCAACTGGGTGATGTTGTTGGCCGAGCGCTTGGCGGTCTGCAAGGTATTGGCATGTTCGCGGATCATCAGCGCGGTCACGATCGCCACGATCAGCAAGACCGTGAGGCAACTGCCCACAATCAGCAGGCGCTCGGGACGACGGGTAGGGCGGGCGAGGCTTGGGCTCATCGGGCACACTTTTGCGGCATGGATGCCAATAGCGTAGTAGCTGCACGCTCTTGTGTGTGCCCGCGAGAACCAATCAGAACAGGCTGACGGGGTAATCCACGATGACGCGGTATTCATCCACATCCCGATCCACCGCAGAATAGCCATCGCCACCCCGGTTGGTCGCCCATTGCAGGCGTACCGCCAGGTCCTTGGCTTGGCCACCCTGCACCACATATTTCAGGTCGATGTCCCGTTCCCAGTGCCTGGCATCCTTGCCATCGGCGCTGTACCAGGCGCTGTAGCCACGGCTGTCGGGATCGACCTTCGTCAAGTCGGTCTTGCCGCTGATGTAGGACACGGCAGACGTCAGGCCGGGCAAGCCAAGGCCGACGAAGTCATAGGCGTACTTGAGTTTCCATGAGCGCTCGTTGGGACCGTTGAAGTCCGAATACTGCTGGGAGTTGTCCAGGTAGATGCTGTCGCCCTGGGTGACGTAGTCGAACGGGGTATTGCCGTTGACCCGTTGGTAGGTGGCGGTCACGTTGTGGTTGCCCACGCCCACGCTGAAATGCAGGCTGTAGGTGTTGTTGTCGATCGCCCCCAGCAGCGACTGGCCGGTGTCCTGCGTGTGGTAGTAATGCAGGCCCGGGTTGAGACTGATCAGGTCGTTCAGTGCGTAGGTATAGTCCAGGTCGTAGTAGTACTGGTGCCACACGTCCTTGAGTTCGGCGGCGTAGAGGTTGCTGGTCAGCCCTGGTACGCCGCTGAACGACACGCCGGCCCAATCCAGGTGCTGGCTGTCGGTGTGAGCCGGCAGTGCGCCGTAGCTGGTGCCGATGCGTCGGTGACCGCTCTGGTTGTAGAGCTTGGTGAAGCTGGCCTGGCCACCTTCGAACAGCCAACCATCGAGGCTGTGGTTGCTCAGGCTAATTCCACGGAAGGTCTGGGGCAGCATGCGGGTCATGCCGCCGGCGATTACCGGATTGTTGAGAAACAGGTCGCCGGCCTTCAATTCGGTGTCCAGAGCCCGCACTTTCAAGGTCCCGCCCGCTGTGGAGAACGCGCCAGGCGCTTTGCCGTTGCCGCCGCCGTAGGGAAGGATGCTGGAGCCATCGGTGCCGCCGCCGCCGTCGAGCTTGAGGCCGAGCATCCCGTGGGCATCCAGGCCGAAGCCGACCGCACCGGGGGTGTAGCCGGACTCGAAGAGGCCGAGAAACCCTTGGCCCCACTCTTTACTGTCATCGGTGTGCAGGTCGCGACGGTCGCGGTTCATGTAGTAATTGCGGGCGTTGATGTTGAGGTGAGCGCCTTCGACGAAACCGTCGGCGGGGGTGGTGTCTGCCGCGTGGGCAAGGGGTGCGATCGTTGCGGCTACTGCGAAAAATAACGGGGTGAACGTCAGTGAGTTCTTCACCGGTGAAGCTCCTTGGGTCAATCGGAAACGGCCAGTGTCGTGGGCGTGCCTGGCCTTTTTTACGGCAAAAAAAAGCCGCTGAACTCAGCGGCTTTGGCACAGATCCCCAGCGTAGAGCCCTGGAAATATGTCGAGGGAAATTCGGGTAAGCGGGAAGCTGTCTTTGCCGTCGCGCTCATCGGTGCGTCAAAGTAGCGCAGGCGAGCGGTGCGAAACAGAGTGTAACAAGATAAGGACTGTTGCCCAAACCGCAACAGTCTGTGATCACTGATCGGGCTCAGACGGGCAGGGTTATCCCAAAGGTATTCCCGCCCCCGTCACTGCGCACGAATACATCGCCGCCGTGCATCAGCGCAATCGCCTTGACGATGGCCAGTCCCAGCCCATGATTAGCGCCGCTGTTGCTGCGTGACGCATCCACCCGATAGAAACGTTCGAACAGCCGTGGCAGATGCTCACTGGCAATCGCTTCACCGGGGTTGGTTACGCCGATTGCTACCTGATGGTCCTGCACGTCGATGTTCACCTGGATCACCTGCCCGGGCGAGGTGTGTTGCACGGCGTTGCTCAGCAGGTTGATCAATGCGCGGCGCAGATGGGCTTTTTCGATCTGCACTTGCGCATCGCCATAGACCTGGACCTTGACCTGGGCGTCTTCGAGGATGAAATCCAGGTAGTCGAGGGTGGTGGCCACTTCATCGGCCAGGGAGGTTTCGATCAGCTTGGTGGCCTTGCTGCCCTGGTCGGCACTGGCGAGGAACAGCATGTCGTTGATGATCGACCGCAGGCGTTCCAGCTCTTCCAGGTTCGATTGCAGCACCTCGAAGTAATGTTCCGCCGAGCGCCCACGGGTCAGCGCCACTTGGGTCTGGCCGATCAGGTTGGTCAGCGGCGAGCGCAATTCATGGGCGACGTCGGCGTTGAATGACTCCAGCCGTGAATAAGCCTGCTCGACCCGGTCGAGGGTGGAGTTGAACGAATTGACGAACTGGCTTAGCTCCGGCGGCAGCGGCGACAGTTGCAGGCGTCCGGAGAGCTTGGGCGGCGCGAGTTTCTGCGCTTCATCAGACAGCTTGCTCAAGGGCTTGAGGCCAATGCGCGACACCCAGAAACCCAGCAGCGCGGCCAGGACCACGCCGACCATCGCGAGGCTCACCAGCGCCACCAGCAGTTGGTGCTGGGTGGTGCGGAAGTTCTCGGTGTCGATGGCGATCATGAACCGCAGCGGCGGGCGCTGATCCTTGGCCGGGAACTGGCTCACCAGCACCTTGAGCGGGTACTCGCGCCCGGGCAGGCGCAGGTCGCGTTTGCCGGTCTGCCCTTGGGCGAAGGCGCGGATCTGTGGGTCGGGGTTGCCGTACTCGTAAGTCGGGTCGCTGCTCACCACCCAGAAGCGGATGCGCTTGTCTTCTTCGCCGAGCAACTTGAGCTTGGCGGTGATCTTGGCCCAGTGGTCCGGCGTGCCGAAACGGTTCACAGAGGATTCCAGTACGCTGTAGCGCGCGTCCAGCTCGGCACCCGGCAACAGGCCCAGGCCGCGGTCCACCTGCTGGTACAGCGCACCGCCGATCAATACGAAAATCAGCAGCGCCACCAGCGTGAACATACCGCTCAGGCGCAGGGCAATGGAGTTAGCCGACACTGCGATTCTCCAGCACATACCCCATGCCACGGATGGTGTGCAGCAGCTTGGTGTCGAACGGCCCGTCGAGCTTGGCGCGCAGGCGCTTGATCGCCACTTCCACCACATTGGCGTCGCTGTCGAAATTGATGTCCCAGACCATCTCGGCAATGGCCGTCTTGGAGAGGATTTCACCCTGGCGCCGCGCCAATACGCTGAGCAGCGAGAACTCCTTGGCGGTCAGATCCAGACGCGTGCCGTTGCGACTGGCCTTGCGGCTGATCAGGTCGATCCACAGGTCGGCGACGGTGACCTGCACCGGCTCATGGCCGCCGCTGCGGCGCGTCAACGCTTGCAGGCGCGCCACCAGTTCCAGGAAGGAAAACGGTTTGCCCAGGTAATCGTCGGCGCCTTCGCGCAATCCACGAATGCGGTCTTCGACGCGTTCGCGGGCGGTGAGCATGATCACCGGCGTTTGCTTGCGTGCGCGCAGGGCGCGCAGGACGCCGAAGCCATCGAGGCCGGGCAGCATCACGTCGAGCACGATCACTGCGTAATCGTTTTCCAGTGCCAGGTGCAGCCCTTCGACACCTTCGCGGGCCACGTCGACGGTATAACCCTGTTCCGTCAGGCCGCGGTGCAGGTAGTCCGCGGTTTTTTCTTCGTCTTCGATAATCAGGACGCGCATGAGCCTTTTGCTCCAGGGCGGGGCCTTGGCCTCACTGTGTGGTTGCCAGCTCGAGCGCTGGTTTGGGCTTATGGAAAAACTTCTCAAGGTACAAGTATATGACCGGCGTGGTGAACAGCGTCAGCGCCTGGCTCACCAGCAGGCCGCCGACCACTGCGATCCCCAGCGGTTGGCGCAGTTCGGCGCCGGCGCCATAGCCGAGCATCAGCGGCAGGGCGCCGAGCAGCGCGGCCAGGGAGGTCATGATGATGGGCCGGAACCGCGTGATACAGGCTTCGAAGATCGCGTCATGGGGCGTCAGCCCCCGCGTGCGCTGGGCCTCCAGGGCGAAGTCGATCAGCAGGATGCCGTTTTTCTTCACGATGCCGATCAACAGCACCAGGCCGATCAGCGCCATGATCGAGAAGTCCTGGCCCAGCAGCCACAGCATGATCAATGCGCCCAGGCCCGCCGACGGCAGGGTCGAGATGATGGTCAGCGGGTGCACGAAGCTTTCATACAGCACCCCGAGGATGATGTAGACCGCCACCAGCGCCGCGAGGATCAGCCAGGGTTGGCTGGCCAGCGAGCTCTGGAACGCCTGGGCCGCGCCCTGGAAGTTGCCGATGATCGATGTCGGCATGCCGATTTCGTTTTTCGCCTGGTTGAGCAGGATCACCGCGTCGCCCAGGGCCACGCCGGGCGCCAGGTTGAACGACAGGTTGGCCGCCGGGAACATGCCGTCATGGCTGATGGACAACGGCCCGACGGTGGGCGGGTCGACCTGGGCCAGCGCCGACAACGGCACCATTTCGTTGGTCAGCGGCGAGCGCAGGTAAAAGTAATTCAGGCTCTCGGCCTTGCCCCGTTGGTGCGTATCCAGCTCCAGCACCACCTGATACTGGTTGATCTCGGTCTGGAATTCATTGACCTGGCGCTGGCCGAAGGCGTCGTACAGCGCCTGGTCGACGTCGGTGGCGGTCAGGCCGAAACGCGCGGCGGCGCGTCGGTCGATGGTGATATGGGTAATGCTGCCGCCCAGTTGCAGGTCGTTGGAAATATCGCGAAACGCGGGGATGGAGCGCAGTTTTTCGGTCAGGCGCTGGGTCCAGGTATTGAGCGTCGCGCCGTCGTTGCTCTTGAGCACGTACTGGTACTGGCTGCGGCTCGGGCCGGAACTGAGGTTGATGTCCTGGCCGGCGCGCAGGTACAGCACGATCCCCGGCACTTTGGCCAGCTTGGGCCGGATGCGGTCGATGAACTGGCTGGCGGACACGTCCCGGTCACCCCGGGGCACCAGGGAAATCCAGAAACGACCGTTGGCGATGGTCTGGTTGCTGCCCGTCACGCCGACCGAATGGGAGAACGCCCGTACGGCCGGGTCTGCCTTCATGATTTCGGCCAGCGCCTTGTGCTTGGCGACCATGTCCGGGTACGACACATCCGCGGCGGCTTCGCTGGTGCCGAGGATGAAGCCGGTGTCCTGCACCGGAAAAAAGCCCTTGGGGATAAACACGTAGCCGACCACCGCCAGGACCAGGCTCAGCAGGAAGATCCCGGCCATGCTGCGTTGGTGCGCCAGGGCGCGGCGCAGGGTTTTTTCGTAGCCGGCCAGCAAGCGTTCGCCAAAGCCGGGTTGGTCGTGGGGACGATGGCTTGGGGCTTTCATGAACAGTGCGGCGAGGGTCGGCGCCAGTGTCAGCGACACCACCACGGAAATCAGAATGGTCGAGGTGGCGGTCAAGGCGAACTCCTTGAACAGCCTGCCGACCACGCCGCCCATGAACAGCAGCGGAATAAAGGCCGCCACCAGCGACACGCTGATGGACACCACGGTAAAGCCGATTTCGCTGGCGCCCTTGATCGCCGCCTCACGCTTGTCCAGGCCGGTTTCGAGATGGCGATGGATGTTCTCCACCACCACGATCGCATCGTCCACCACAAACCCCACGGCCACCACGATGGCCACCAGGGTCAGGTTGTTCAGGCTGAAGCCCATCACGTACATCAGGGCAAAACTCGCGATCAGCGACACCCCCAGCACACTCGACACAATGACGGTGGCCGACCATTGGCGCAGGAAAATCGCCATGACTCCGACCACCAGCAGAATGGCGATCAGCAGGGTCATTTCCACTTCGTGCAACGAGGCGCGGATGGTGGTGGTGCGGTCCATCAGCACGCTGACCTGCACCGACGCCGGCAGCATGGCTTCCAGGCGTGGCATTTCAGCCTGGATGCGTTCTACGGTCTCGACGATGTTGGCGCCCGGCTGGCGGGTGATCACCAGGTTGACGCCGGGGGTGTCGACGGCCCACGCCTGGACGTAGGCGTTTTCCGAGCCGTTGACCACTTTGGCCACATCCCGCAGTTGTACGGGCGCGCCGTTCTTATAGGAAATGATCAGGTCGCCGTATTCGTCCGGGTGAAACAGTTGGTCGTTGGTGGCCAGGGTCGACACGCTGTTCTTGCCGTACAGCGCACCCTTGGCCAGGTTCAGGCTCGATTGCTGGATCGCCAGGCGCACATCCGCCAGGGTCAGGCCGATGGCCGCGAGCTTGTCGGGCGATGCCTGTACCCGGATGGCCGGGCGTTGCTGGCCGGTGATGTTGATCTGGCCGACGCCGTCGACCTGACTGAGTTGTCGCGCCAGCAGGGTTTCCACCAGATCGCTCAACTCTGTGCCCGGCATATCGTGGGAGCTGAAACTGATGATCAGTACCGGGCTGTCGGCCGGGTTGACCTTGCGCCAGGTCGGCAGGCTGGGCATATCGCTTGGCAGTTTGCCGGCGGCGGTGTTGATGGCGGCCTGCACTTCCTGTGCGGCGGTGTCGATGCTTTTGTCGAGGGTGAACTGCAAGGTCAGCAGGGTGGAGCCCAAGGCGCTGCTGGAGGTCATCTGGGTCATGCCGGGGATGGCACTGAATTGCACTTCCAGCGGTGTCGCCACCGAGGACGCCATGGTGTCGGGGCTGGCGCCGGGCAGTTGGGCCGTCACCTGGATCGTCGGAAATTCCGCTTCAGGCAGTGGGGCGATCGGCAAGCGGGGGAAGGCAATCAGCCCCAGCAACACGAGGGCGAAGGTCAGCAGCAGGGTGGCGACCGGACGGTCGATGCACCAGGCGGAAACCGAGCCCCGCGACGTCATGGCTGCACCTTGGCGTCGGCGGTCTGGATCAGCTGGGGCGGCTCCTTGAGAATTTCGATCTGGGCACCGGCCTTGAGCCGCGACTGGCCATCGCTGACCAGTACGTCGCCGACCTGGATGCCTTTGAGAATATTGCGCTCGCTGTCCTGATACAGCACCTGCACCGGCACGATTTCGACCTTGTCACCTTTGACGCGGTACACGAAGTGCGAATCCAGGCCGCGTTGCACCACGTTCGGCGGCACGGCGAGGGCGTTGCGGTCGAGGGCGGTCTGGATCTTGATCGTCACCAGTTGGCCCGGCCAGAGTTTTTGGCTGCCGTTGCTGAACTCGGCCTTGGCGCGGATGGTGCCGGTGGTGCTGTTGATCTGGTTATCGATCAGGCTCAGGCGACCTTTGCCCAGCAGGTCGCTTTTCTCGCTGTCAGTGTCGGCCCCCAGGAAGGCATCGACGCTGGCGGGGTAATTGGCGGAAACCAGGCCCTGCAGTGTAGGCAGCATCTGCTGTGGCAGTGAGAACTCGACGGCAATCGGGTCGATTTGCGTCACCGAGAACAGCCCCTGGGTGTCGCTCATGCGCAGGAAATTGCCTTCATCCACGGTGCGAATACCCACTCGGCCCGTCACCGGGGAGCGAATTTGTGTGTAGGACAGCTGCACCTGGGCCGAGTCGATGGCGGCCTGATTGCCCTGAATCGTGGCCTTGAGCTGGTTGACCAGAGCCTGCTGCTGGTCGTAGGTCTGTTTGGACACGCCGTCATCGACGCTCAGTTCCTTGTAGCGCTTGAGGTTGACCTGCGCCACCTGCAACTGCGCCTGGCTTTCGCCGAGTTGCGCCTTGGCCTGATCGAGGCTGGCGCGGATCGAGCGGTCGTCGATGGTTGCCAGCAGGTCGCCGGCCTTCACCAGTTGCCCTTCCTTGACCAGCAGTTTGGTGAGGATGCCGTCGATTTGAGGACGGATCACCACGCTGTGCAGCGACAGCACCGAGCCAATGCCCGTGACGTAGCGCGGCAAGTCCTGCTCCACGACGCTCATCACCCGTACCGGTACGGCCGTCGAGGCCACCAGCCTGGTTTTGGCGGGCCGGGTCAACGCCCAGGCCACCACCGCCAGTACCAGGAGGACGCCCACGATCAAGACCGTTTTTCTTCTAAGAGTGTGCATGCCGTAAGACGCCAGGATCAGGAGTAAGGAGATGGGAGGGTATTTATAGCGCGCGGACCCGGTCAGTAAAGTGACCGCTATCTGACGGCGGTGTCAGTTAACGCCTTTTCATCCGTACGACGCTGGTTAAAGTGGGCAGGGCCGCAGGTATACTGCGCGCCAGCGTGGCCCGCAAGCCGGTCCCTCTCCATTTTTTGAACGCCCCGGAGCTTCCATGACTTCCCCGACACAACCCCCTTCTGACGCGGTCGACATTGTCGATCCGGCCAGCGCTGAAAGCGTTGAACAAGCCGTGATCCCGGCCTTCAAGTTTCCTTTCAAGCCGGGTGAACTGGCCGGCGCCAAAAGCGCGGCCCAGCCCTGGTACAAAAATGGCGCGAAGAATGGCCACACCAAGACGCCGGGCATGGCTCCACCGGGTACCCGCCGTTCGATGGGTAAACGCTGAGAGTAATAGGCCGCAAGTCGCAGGGGTGATTGCCTACAACTTCCGTTGATATTTCCACTTGAAGGCCCGCGACCCTTTCTTGAAAGCTTGCACAGCCTCCGCTCTACCACGGCGCCCGATCATCGGGGTTGTGGGGCGATGAGGCTGGTCTTTCCGGAAAAGGACGTTTCCCGTGGCTCTTATACACAGGTGTGTATTGTTCGCCTTATGGCTGGTGGCCGATGTGGTGGCTGCCAGTGATTCTCCGCAGCGCGACATCCGCTTTGCCGTCGCCGCGCAGTTTCCTCCCTTTCAGAGCCGTAACCAGCAAGGGCAGTTGGTCGGCCTGAATATCGAGCTGGGCAATGCCCTGTGCGAACAGCTCGACGCGCGCTGTACCTGGGTGGACCAGGTGCTGGTAGAAAACTTTCCGGCCCTGGAGGCCCGACAATTCGATGCGATCATGGGCATGGCGCCCACGTCGAAAAGACGGCAATGGGTGAACTTCACCGCCAATCTCTATCCCTTCACTACGCACCTGGTAGCGCGCAAGACCTCCGGTCTGATGCCGACCGTGCGCTCGCTCAAGGGCAAGTGCGTCGGTGTACTGCTGGGCAGTAACCGCGAAGCCTTCGTACTGTCGCAGTGGGCGCCGAAGGGCGTGCGAATCAAAAGCTTCTGGCTCAATGCCGAGCTCATCCGCAGCCTGCTGGCGGGCGAAATCGACGCAACGCTGCAAGGCACTGTGGAAATCCGTGAGTTGCTGCTCGACACCGCCGGCGGCGACGATTTCGACTTCCTGGGTCCCCCCGTGTCGGCCGATCTACTGGGCGATGGCGTGGCGATTGCGCTGCGCAAACCCGACACGGCGCTGCTCAATGAGCTCAATGGCGCCCTTGAGCATTTGATGCAGAACGGCGAATACCAGCGGATCGTCCAGCGCTATCGCCTGGACGCCGCACCTGCAAGGCTTTAGGCGCGTAAAGGCTACGCTGCGCGCAACGGGATAAACGCATAGTTGGCCGGCACGTCGGTGGCAATCTGCGCCCCGGCATCGAGCACCTGTTCGGCGATATCCACGCCAGATACATGAAACACCCATTCATGGGCCGTTGCGGGTTGCGCGACCGCCAGTTCGATCGCCTGGGCAAATGCGCCCATATCCGGCAGGTACGCGGTGAACCCGTCGCCCTTGAGCGCCGTGGTGCGAATGCCGAGCAGGGCGCACACCGCGTCCTTGGTCTGCACATCGTCACGGTCGGCCTGACGTGAACGGCGGATCAGCTCCGCCAGTTCGGCGTCCATCAACTCACCTCCCACGATCAGCGCCGGGCCCTGTTCCCAGGACTCCGGCGGGCAGTCCTTGGCGCCCGGGTTCAACGGGATGTGCGGATTGATCTCCATCGGGTAGATACGGCACACCAGCGGTCGGCGTTCGTAGATGCGGCAACGGTTGTCTTCGTCAAGATTCCGGCAGCGTCCGGCATTGAAGGCGGCAAAGGTGATTGCCACGAACGCCTCGGTATTGCCGCTGGGCACCCGCACCGACCGGCGTTCGGCATGCTCGCGCTGTTGCACCGGCAACCCCAGGCCATTGCCCAGGAAACCTTCCACCAGCACGATGACGTTACCGCCATCCGCCGCCCACTGGCGGGCTTCTTCGAGGGTCAGGGGAACATGATGGTCAGAGCAGCACTTGCCGCAACCAACGCAGGAAAAATGAGTGTTCATGGAGGATCTGTCACCAGGCAAGGTCAGAGGGCACTCGTGAGCGGTGACGGGTTTTTTACCTCTGTCCAGCGCTCGCGCTCTCTGGAAGCAAGTTATGCGCCAGTGCCTGTCAGTCCTGGGTAACCCGATCACGCAGGACAAATACCATTCCCGCGCTTTCATACAATTGCCGTGCGCGCAGGTTGCTCTCCAGTACCTTGAGGTCCACGTAGGGCTCGCCGCGTTGCTTGAACACATGGAAGGCATGCAGCAGCAGGGCACGGCCCAGCCCCTGGCCCTGGGCGCAAGGGTGCACCGAAAGATTCTTGATGAACGCGCTGGTCCAGCATTGCGCCACGCCCAGAATGCCGTCGGCGTTGCTGGCGACCAGGCACAGCGTGGGGTCGAACTCGGCATCGGTGACGAACTGCTGTCGCCACTCCTCCAGACTGCCGACGCGGCCACCGCCCTGGTCCTGGGTCATGCGCAGTACCGCGTGAATGGCTGGCGCCAGTTCAGGGCGGTAGTGATCCAGCCGGGTGTGCGCCGGCCATTGTGGAGCCGGCAGGCTGCCGTCGAGGTGACGGCGCAGCAGTTGGAAGTAGTCAGCCAATGATTACAGGCCCTTTTGCGCCACGGCCTGGGCCGCGACCACCAGGCATTTGGTCAGGTCGGGTGAAGAGAACTTGGTCAGCACCGCATCGGCGCCCGCCAGCCGGGCCTTTTCGCTGTTCATCGCGCTGTCCAGCGAGGTGTGCAGCAGCACGTAGAGGTTCTGGAAATCCGGAGTCTCGCGCAGGGTGCGGGTCAGGGCGTAGCCGTCCATTTCCGACATCTCGATGTCCGACACCACCACGTTGATCTGCTCGGCGGTGCCTTGCAGCTCCAGCAGTACGTCGATGGCTTCCTTGGCGCTGCGCGCGGTGTGGCATTGCAGGCCGAGGTTGCGCAGGGTGTGCACCGACTGTTGCAGCGCCACCTGGCTGTCGTCCACCACCAGAATGCGCGCGTTGCCCAGCACTTCGGCTTCTTCCATGCTCAGGTCGGTGGGGGCCGCTTCGATCTGGGCCGGGGCGATGCCGTGGATGACTTTTTCAATGTCCAGCACTTGCACCAGACCGCCTTCAACCTGGGTGACACCGGTGATGAACGCGCGGTTGCCGCCGGAGCCATAGGGCGGTGGGCGAATGTCGGTGGTCAGGCAATGCACGATCTTGCTTACCGCCTGCACATGCAATCCCTGCTTGGAACGGCTGACATTGGTGACGATCAGGCAACCACCGTCCGGGTCCTGCAGGGGCATTTCACCCAGGGCACGGCTCAGGTCAATCACCGACAACGAGGCACCGCGCAACGTGGCGATGCCTTTGACATGGGGGTGGGACTCCGGCAGCCGGGTCAGCGGCGGGCAGGGAATGATTTCACTGACTTTGAGCAGGTTGATCGCCATCAGCTTGCCGCTGCGCAAGGTAAAGAGCAGAAGCGAGAGTGAGTCTGCGCGGGCTTTGGTGGTGGACATAAAAACCTTCTGTGAATCAGGGATGACGATCTATGGAAGGTTATCGACTTGGGGGAGCCAGGCTTTAACCCGATTTCGCTCCCACACAAGCGGGCTCCCACAGGGGATTTATGTCAATCCTTCCAGACTTGCGGGTTCACCAGGTCCTGGGGGCGCTGGCCCAGCAAGGCGCTGCGCAGGTTGTCCAGGGCACGGTTAGCCATGGCTTCACGGGTTTCGCTCGTCGCCGAGCCGATATGCGGCAGGGTCACCGCGTTGCTCAATTGGAACAGCGGCGATTCGGCCAGCGGCTCCTGCTCGTACACGTCCAGCCCGGCACCACGGATACGCCCGTTTTGCAGGGCTTCGATCAGTGCCGGTTCGTCCACCACCGGCCCCCGGGAAATATTGATCAGGATCGCGCTGGACTTCATCAGCCCCAGTTCGCGGGTGCTGATCAGGTGGCGGGTCTTGTCGCTCAATGGCACCACCAGGCACACGAAGTCCGCTTCGGCCAGCAGTTGGTCAAGGCTGCGGAACTGCGCGCCCAACTCGTGTTCCAGTTCGGTCTTGCGGCTGTTGCCGCTGTACAGGATGGGCATGTTGAAACCCAAGCGACCGCGCCGGGCCACGGCTGCGCCGATATTGCCCATGCCGACGATGCCCAGGGTCTTGCCGTGTACGTCGCAACCGAACAGTGGCGCGCCGACACTGGCTTTCCACTGACCGGCCTTGGTCCAGGCGTCCAGCTCGGCCACGCGTCGCGCGCTGCTCATCAACAGGGCGAAGGCCAGGTCGGCGGTGCTTTCGGTCAGCACGTCCGGGGTATTGGTGAGCATGATCCCGCGCTCGTTGAAGTAGGGCACGTCGTAGTTGTCGTAGCCTACCGACACGCTGGACACCACCTCCAGCTTGCTCGCACCTTCCAACTGCGCGCGGCCGAGCTTGCGACCCACGCCGATCAAACCGTGGGCGTGGGGCAGGGCTTCATTGAACTGGGCATTGATGTCTCCGCGCTTGGGGTCGGGCGAGATCACCTCGAAATCCTGTTGCAGGCGTTCGATCATCTGCGGGGTGACACGGCTGAAGGCGAGGACAGTCTTTTTCATTGCAGGCGGGCTCATCGACTACGGAAGATTGCCAAGCACGCTAACATTCCTCGTTACGATTGTCAGGACACCACCAGTCCAAAATGGGCAGTGGCCCTTGTGGGAGCTGGCTTGCCTGCGATAGCGGTTTGCCTGATACACCGC
>NZ_JBSVVZ010000042.1:0-54141 GCF_054071875.1 Pseudomonas sp. SDO524_S393
GGTGGTTCAGCCAACCTATTCTTTGACTGACACACCGCATTCGCGAGCAAGCCCGCTCCCACATTGGTTCTGTTTCGGTTTCAAGATCGCATACGCAGGTTCATGCCCCCACCGCCTGCATCCGGCTCGACCGGAAATCCTTGGGCGACTGTTCGAACTGCTTCTTGAACGAGCGGCTGAAATGCGCCGAGTCGGTAAACCCCCATTTGTAGGCAATCGAGGTGATCGACTCGCTGCGCAGGAACGGGTTGGTCAGGTCATCGGCACTGCGTTTGAGCCGGGCGCGCTGGATGTAGCGGCAGACGCTGTCGTCCTGCTCCTCGAACAGGCGGTACAAATGCCGCACCGAGATGTTCAGCCGATTGGCCAGGCCGATCGGGCTCAGGCCTGGCTGGCTCAGTGACTCGTCGATGACTTTCTGCACATAGCTGCGCAGGTTGGTGCCCTGCAACGAGGCCAGGGCTTCACGGCACTCATCGCCATGCTCCAGGGCCGAGCCCAACAGCGAGACGAACGCCGTTTGCAGGGCCTCCACTTCACCGCCGCCGTCTTCGGTGTCGTCCTTGCACAGTTGGTCCATCAGCACATGCAGCATGCGCCCGCAGGCCTTGGTCGAGGAGATCTTGCCGAAGGCCCGAGCCTCGCCGCCCAGGTGCTTGCAGACCTCGGGGCGCGAAAGCGACAGGGAGGCGTGTTCGATCAGGCCGAAGGGGGTGATTTCGATGGAGCCCACCGAGTCCATCAACAGCATCTCGCCGGGGGCCAATTGCAGGGTCTGGCCGTTCTGCACGATCTGCGAATAACCACTGCGCTGGCTGACCAGGAAACAATCCTGGTCATTGTCGTGATCAGCGTGGTGCGCCGGGCGTTTGATCAGCCCGGCATTGGTGCGCAGGATGGCCAGGCCGCGCGGGAGGTTGTGGATCTCGCCAATGAACAGCGAGCGGTTGAACGCCAGCTCTGTGTCGAAATGCCCGCACGCGTCGCGCAGTTCGCGGTTCCAGGTGTCGAGCCCATCGTGTACCTGCTGTGGAATGCTCATGGGGTGTCTCCGCAATGGCTTCTTTTTGTTGTTCTCGCGCAATAGTTAACATGTTATCTATATGCACGCAACACTTAACCTGACGGCCATTACGCAAGCATTAAGAGTGCCATTCAGAGGTGAGATAAAACCCGCTGCAAACCTGCCAGGCTCGTCAGCAAATGTTCGCGCTGTACGAGGCTCAAGGCGATGTAACGTCGGAATGCGGGCAGGCGATTGACCACCTCGCTGCCGCCCATGTGCTCCAGGCGCACGCACCATTGCTGGTCCTCGAGTTCGATGCGCAGGCGCTTGAAATCCAGAGGCATCAGCGCCTGGAACAGCTCGGTGTCCGCCTGCAATCGCGCCTGCAATTCACGGCCCAGCGCCTGGTTGCCCGAGCGGCGGCGCACGCGCAGCCCGCTGCGTCGAATCGCGCCGCCATGGTGCACCTCGAAGCTGCCGGTACCACCTGTCGAAGCAGGAATGCGCAGCACGAACTCGGTCAGCACCAGGTGCATCAGCCATTGCGACTCGGTGCGCTCGACAATCTCGAACGCCCGCCCCTCGATTTCCAGCGTCGCCAGCCCCAGGTTGCGCCGCAGGTGGGCCAGGGTCACCCCGGGCCGGTAACCGGTCGGGGCGCGGTCGGCGCGCAACAGTTCAAACAGTTTTTGCCGCAAAGTCGCCATAGCCATCATCAGCCTGCCCTGGTTGATTGCTGAATTCCTTCGCCAGCACCTCCTCCACGGAGGCCGGCTTGAACGGGTTGACCTTTTGCACCACGAGGGTCCAGAACAGCGCATACGCCGCCGTACCACCCAGCATCACGCCGAACGGTACGTAAATGTCGGCCGGGTTCATCCCGGGGGGTGTGATGAACCACATGCCCAGCAGGATGCCGATGCTCGACACAATCTGCGGCAGCGGAAACCACGGTGAGCGATACGCCCGTGGCAGGTCGGGCCGACGAATGCGCAGGCTGATCACCGACACCGTCACCAGCAGGTAGGCAAAGCTCCACGCGCACACCGCCGCCAGCACCAGGTGCAGGATGTTGTCGGTGTTGCCGCCCAGGTACAGCGCGTGCAGGCAGGGAATCAGCATCGCCACCAGAATGCACACCAGCGGCGTCTTGAAGCGCGGGTGCAGGTAGGTGAACACCTTGGGCAACGCCCCGTCCACCGCCATGCCGTAGAGAATGCGCGGCACGCCGGCCATCAAGGTGTTGATGGTGGCCGCGCCGGCAAACAGAAAGCCGATGCCCAGCCAAAGCGGTCCAATCTGCCCCATGACCTGTTCGGCGAACCGGGGAATGGCCATGGGCGTGTCCAGCAGGTGCACACCGGTGGCGGCGTCGAGTACCAGGTTTTCCACCTGGCGCTTCATCGCGGCGCCATAGATGAACATGCACGAAGCCACCCCCAGCAGCCCGAGCATCATCGCGCGCGGCATCACCTTGGCCGACTGGCGCAGGTCCGGCGCCAGCGGGGTGACGAACTCGCAACCGACGAACATGAACATCGCCATGCCCACCAGCGACAGCACCGTCACCAGGTCGGTGCCCACCAGCGATTCACCGAACCAGCCGTCCAGTTGCACCGCCGGCGCGGCGATCAGGCCCAGCACACCGAAGACCATCAGCGTGGTCCACATACCGAAGGTGAGGATGATTTCCGCCCGGCCAAACGCACTGACACCGAAGGCATTCAGCACGCCGAACACCACCACGAAGCCCACGCCCAGCAACCATGAGCCACCGGCCGATTCCGCCAGGGTATTGAGGTGTTCGAAGTTCACCAGCGCCATGACCCCGGACAGGATCGTCTCGGCGGTGCCGGCGAACACATGCACGATCAAGTAGGCCGACAAGGTGCCGGTGATCGCAAAGAACCGGCCCATGCCGCAGTTGATGTAGTCATACACCGAACCGGTGGTGGGCAATATCGAGGCGGCTTCGGAAAACGTCGTGGCCTGCGCCAGCATCATCACCACGGCAATCAGCATCGCCAGGGCAAACGCACCGCCACCGATGCCGAACCCCGTGGTGGCGGTGAGAATCACCGGGCTGGCCATGATCAGGCCGATGGTGCTGGCCAATGCGGTGGGGAAACCTACCGTGCCCCGGTTGAGGTGCGCGGTGAGTCGGTCGTTGATCGACATGGTGGGGTCCTCGAAAGCGGTTTTTTTTAGTGTGTTGGCACTCTGCGCCCCACCCGGGTTGGTCGTCTTGCCCCTGTCTGCCGCCGATTTTGTTGCTGCCTGCCACGCCACGCGGCCTGGCGGCCAGGGTCAATTCCCTGGCACGCAGAGGAAAGACTTGCCCCTGTGCCACTCGCCCTAATGCGCCCTCACTCTAACCAAGCTGGGGACAATAACAATGGAGCACTCACTGAAAAACCGTCGCTTGCGCCAGACGGTCGGCCTGGGCATCGCCCTGCTCGCCGGCCAGGTTCAGGCCATCGAGTTGTACGCCGATGCCGACACCAAAGTCACCGGCAACTTCCTTGCCGTATACGGTCTGTTCAACAGCCCGAAAAACTACGATGGTCGCACCGGCGGTTCCACTTGGCGCGAAGCGTTCATCAAGTACGGCCTGAGCGTGGACCAGAGCCTGGGCCACTTCGGCGGGGTGTACGGCACGGCCAACCTGGTGAGTTCCGGCACCTGGGGCGATGGCGATGCGTCCGGGGTCACGACGGGCAAGGAGCGCACCACCAAGTTCGACGAAGCCTTCGCCGGCTGGCGCTCCGGCGAGCTGTTCCCGGCGCTGGGCAAGGACGGCGTGGACCTGTCGTTTGGCCGGCAGATCATCACCCTGGGCGACGGTTTTATCGTCAACGATGACGGCCCCAACCTGGGCAAGGGCGTGGGCGACGGGCAGTTCAATCGCGGCGGCGCCTACTACATCGCCGCGCGCCATGCGTTCGACAAGACCGCGGTGATTCGCCTGGGCGGCAAGGACGGCGTGCACGGCAGCCTGATGTGGTTCAAATCCGACAACCCGGCCCAGGCCATGAGCGAAATGGCCGCCGGGACCCTGGAATACAGCGCCGCGCCAGGCACCCTGGGGCTCACTTACCTGCACGGTATCGATGTGGACGAACGCTACGCCACCGACCTGCAACGCCAGCGCAAGGGCATGAACCTCTACAGCGTGCGTGGCAGCGGCAGCGCCGGCATCGACAACGCGCACTTCGCCTTCGAACTGGCCCGCCAGGACCGTCGCGACAGCCAGCAAAATGCCGGCTACGCCGAAGCGGGCTACACCTTCGCCGACCTGCCCTGGTCGCCGGACCTGACCTACCGCTACGCGCGCTATTCAAAAGATTGGGACGGAATGTTCGCAGGTTTCAACCGTGGCTACGGCACCTGGGTCCAGGGCGAAGTGGCGGGCAACTATTCCGGCCCGTACAACAGCAACACGGCGGTGCAACACGTGGCGTTGAAGGTCAAGCCCGTGGAAAACCTCACCCTGGGCGCGTTGTTCTTCGACTACAACACCGTCAGCACCCGGGGCCAGTTGAACCTGGATGGCCGCGAGCTGGACCTGTACGCCGAATGGGCGGTGAACGAACACCTGATCATCACGCCGCTGCTCGGCCTCTACAAACCCGACAAGTCGGCAGAGACCGGCGGCAACCAGGTCGGCGGCAACGGCACCAACGTCTACAGTCAGTTGGTGGTGGCCGTGCCGTTCTGACCCCCCTCGGGCGCGCACGGACGCAGCGCCCGCACTTCCGCGTATGCGCCCTGGTGATACAACAGCGGCGAGCGGCCAAAATCGTCGAAGGCCACCACCTTGCCGATCATGATCCAGTGGTCGCCGCCGTCCACCTGCTGGTACTTCTCGCAATGAAACCGCGCCGAGCAATCGGCGAACACCGGTGATCCCCCTTCTCCCGGCTCGTACTCGATCAGGGCGAAGCGGTCGTCACGGGGGCGCGCGAAGTTATTGGACAGGTGCACCTGGTCGGCTGCCAGCACATTCACCGCGAAATGGCTGGCCTCCTCGAACACCGCGTGGCTGTTGGAACGTTTATCGATGCTCCACAGTACCAGCGGCGGGTCGAGGGATACCGAGTTGAAACTGTTGGCGGTCACGCCCACCTTGCGCCCGGAGGCAGTGGCGGCGGTGACGACGGTCACGCCAGTGGCGAAGTTGCCCAGGGCGCGGCGAAAGGCCCGTGGGTCGAAAAGGCGGCTGTCAGACATGCAAGGCTCCCGGGCACCGTCGAGGGGCGCCCTGATGGTTGTAGTGAAAAGTCGTTGTCACACCATGCTCGGGTCGGGCTCCAGGCCCATCAGCTCACGGCCAAGGATCTGCGCGCAGACGTCGTAGTCGGTATAGGCATGGGCACCGGTCATATGGGAGTCGCGGAACAGGCGCTGCATTTCGTTGTGTTCGAACCAGGCGTTGCCGCCGGCGGCGGCGAACAGCCGGTCGACGGCCTCGATGCACATCTTGGTGGCATAGGCCTGGTTGGTGCGCCAGAACGCCAGGGTTCCGCGGCTCGGATAACGCTGCGCGGCGCTGTGTTCGGCGTGTTCCTGCCAAGTCTTTTCGAGGAAGGCACGGGCGGCGGCCACCTGATGGGTGGACTCGGCCAGGCGCATCAAGGCCGGCGTCGCCGCGCCTACCGCTGCGCCGGTATAGGCACGCACGCGGTTTTTGGTTTTTTCGCGGAACACCTCGAGCATGCGCTCGGCCACGCCCAGGCTGACGGTGGAAAAACCACTGGCGAAATACGGACGGTACGGCGCGTAGAAAATCTGGCTGTCGGGGTAGAGGCCAAAACCTGCGGACTTGCCTTCCATCATGTCCCTGGCTTTCTGGATGCGGTGTTCGGGCACCCAGGCGTTGTCGATGATCAGGGTCTTGGTGCCGCTGCCTTTCATGCCGGCGGCGTGCCAGTCATCACGGATCTGGTAGTCGCTGCGCGGCAGCACGGCAAAGCAGTAATCCAGAGTGCCTTCGGCGTTCTGTCGACGGCAGCCGACAATCGCCCACTCGCCGTGGTCGCAGCCGCTGCTCCAGCCCATTTCACCGCTGAAATACACACCGCCCTCACCTTCCACTACCCGGCCAAACGGCGCGATGCTGCTGCTGGCGGTGGCATCCGGGTTATCGCCCCAGACCTCTGCCTGCAATTGCGCCGAGAACAGCGCCAACTGGTGACTGTGGGTGCACAGCAGGCTCATGGCCCAGGCCGTGCTCGCGCAACTGCCGGCGAGCAAGGCGATGCAATCGGCGAACTGCGGCAGCGACAGCTCCAGGCCACCGAAAGCCTTGGGTTGAAAAGCCCGGTGCAGGCCGATGCTTTTGAGCAGGGCGATGTTTTCATCCGGCACTTGGCGTTGTCGCTCGGCAAGGCTGGCGTTCGCGGCAATGATCGGCAAGAGAGGCTTGAGGTCTTCAAGGAGCGGGTTTGGCTTTTTCATGGACGGCCCTGCTTGTTATTAGTAGCCCGACGCTTGATCCCTCTGAAGGAACAGCGCGGGGTGCAGGGCCAGTATCGACCGCGTCGCCCAGGCCGAAAATGCACGTTCCACAGGCAAGGTTGTACTTTTCACAGGGCGCCGTCAGCGCGGTGGCAGCCACAGACATAGCCTGCGGCAGGCACAGACAAGCGCCTCGCCCCCGCGCTGGTTACCCTCGGTTTTTCCTTTGTGAACTGCCAGGACCCTGCCATGAGCGATCTTCCGCTGCTGCCCCACGTCGAAGCCTTTTTGCGTCGCCGCCATGGGCTGTTTATCGACGGCGTCACCGTACGCAGCCATGGCGACCAGACCCTGGCCGTGACCAACCCGGCCAACAATCAGGTGATCGCAAGGGTCGCGGACGCGGACCTGGCCGACATCGACCTCGCGGTCGACTCGGCCACCCGGGGTTTTGAGGTCTGGTCGCAAACCGCGCCCGCAGCGCGCGGCAACGTGCTGCTCAAACTCGCCGATTTGCTGGAGCGTCATCGCGAAGAACTGGCGCAGATCGAGACGTGCCAGTCGGGCAAGATCATCCAGGTTTCCCGCGCGTTCGAGGTCGACCAGGCCGCACACTTCCTGCGCTATTACGCCGGTTGGGCCACCAAACTCAGTGGTCAGACCCTTACGCCGTCGCTTCCCTCGTTCAACGGCGAACGCTACACCGCCTTCACCCTGCGTGAACCGGTAGGCGTGGTGGTGGGCATCGTGCCGTGGAATTTTTCCACCATGATCGCCATCTGGAAACTCGCGTCGGCCCTGGTGACCGGTTGCAGCATCATCATCAAGCCCAGCGAATTCACACCGCTGACGATCCTGCGCATCGCTGAACTGGCGATCGAGGCCGGGTTGCCGCCTGGCGTGCTCAATGTGCTCACCGGCGGTGGGCATGTGGGCAGGGGCCTGGTGGAACACCCGGGCACCCACAAGGTGTCGTTCACCGGTTCCGTGCCCACCGGCATTGCCGTCGGACGCAGCGCCATGGGCGCCGGCCTGACCCGTGCGACCCTGGAACTGGGGGGCAAAAATGCCGCCGGTTTCCTGCCCGACATGGACCTGGACAAGATCGTGGAGGGCGTCATCGAAGCGGGTTTCCTGCACTCCGGGCAAATCTGCGCCGCCGCCGAGCGCTTCTACGTGCACCGCTCGCAGATCGAGGCGGTGCTGGAAAAACTCAAGCAGCGCCTCAGCCGTCTGACCATCGGTTCGCCGCTGGACGAACGCACCGAATTCGGCCCGGTGACCCATCGCCAGCACCAGCTGAAACTGCTCGGTTACTGCGCCCAGGCCCGCGCCGAACACAACACGATCATCCATGGCGGCACCCTGATCGACCGTCCCGGCTGCTACATCGAACCCACGGTGATCCTGGCCAACAGCCCCAGTGACACCCTGCTCAACGAAGAAACCTTCGGCCCCATCGCCACCTTCCTGCCCTACGACAGCGAAGACGAACTGCTGGCACTGATGAACCATGGCCCCTACGGCCTGAGCGCCAGCCTGTGGACCAACGACCTGGGCAAGGCCCTGCGCAGCGTGCCGACTCTCCGGGCAGGCACCGTATGGGTGAACATGCACACCCTGCTCGACCCGGCGGTACCGTTTGGGGGCAATCGTTCTTCAGGGATGGGCCGCGAGTTCGGCAGCGCATTCATCGAGGACTACACCGAGCTCAAGTCGGTGATGATTCGGTATTGAGCTGAATCCCCTTCCTGTAGTGAGCGGGCTTGTCCCGTGCTGGGGCGCAGCGGCCCTGAAACCAGGCGCCGCATGGGTATCAGGAAAAATGCGGCGGGCTTGTTGGGGCTGCTTCGCAGCCCAGCGCGGGCGGTGCGACGATTCGACAAGCCCGCTCACTACAAAAAACGCGTCCTTCCCACATCCATCTGGCTCAACACAGAACCACTGTGGTGAGCAGGCTTGTCCTGCGCTGAGGCGCGCAGCGGCCCCAAACCGGGCGCCGCATGGGTATCAGGAAAAACGCGGCGGGCTTGTTGGGGCTCATCATGGGAGCTTGGCTTACCACGATCCCTGGGCCAGGCTGTGCGGCGAAAATTCGCTGAACTGCCAGCGCAGCGCCAGCGCCGCCGGGCGGCGGACCAGCTGTTCCACGGTCACGGTCCACAGACGGTGTGCGCCTTCGAATGCCGCCACTTCCGGCCCGTCGAGGATCAGCGAGGTGCGCCCGAACAGTTGCAGCACGTCCCCCGACTCGAAGTCGATGAACAGCAGCCCCGCCACCGGGTTGACCTGCAGGTTGCCAAGGGTGTTGAAGAACATGTTGCCGGTGAAGTCGGGGATGGTCAGCACGTTGCCGTCGACCCGCACGAAGCCGGTATTGCCGCCACGGTGGGACACATCCACCGAGCGCTCGCCGTCGTTGTCCACGTAGGTGGCGACGAAAAACGTGTCAGCCTGGCGGATCAGCGATTGAGCCGCCCCATCGAGGCCGCTGACGCGTTCAACCTGGGTGCCGGGTTTACGCGCAATCGAATCCACCGGCCGCAGTTGGATGTACTTGGGGCAGTTGCCGTAGGTGTGCACCACGTCCACGGAAAAACCCTCGTGATCCAGGTTGCCGATGTGGCCGTTCATGCGGTTGCGGCGGCGGGTATTCAAGTCGATGCCCAGCAAGCCCACCGAAGCGCCGGGGTGCAACGCCCCGTGTGCCGGGTCGCTGCTGGACGGCAGGCTGTCGATCTGCAACGTCTGCGGGTCCGGTGAGTGCACGAACCCCGGCGCACCCTCCACCAGGGTGGCCCACGGCACGCCCTGCTCATCCACCGCGCCCAGCACCAGGTAAGGCAGCAACGGGTAGAAATCCCGGTGCTGCTCGGGCAGATGGTCGCGAATCACTTTGGGCCCGACCACGGCCATGCGGTCGACGACGCCGGCGCTTTCCTGCAATTGCAGTTCACCGGCATGCCAGGGGGAGCGTTCGATCGGGTTCATGGCAGTCACCTCAAGTTGGATGGGCCCATGCTGCACCCTGCCCGCCGCCGGAGGAATGCACACGGCAGGCAATCCACTGTTACGCCAACTGAAATGCCGGGTGCTCGCGCAGTGCCGTTACGCAATGATCGACAAAACTGCGCACCCGCATCGGCGCATTGCGACCCTCGCGGTAGACCACGTGCACCGGCAACGCCGGCAGTTCATAGGCAGGAAGTACCCGTTGCAACTGGCCATTGAGCAGATGCTCGTGAACCGCGTAACTCTGGCAACGAATCAGCCCGGCGCCATGCACCGCCGCATTGATCGCGCCCTGTACCGTGGCGCAACTGAGCCGTGCACGTGCCCTGAGCTGTCCGCCCTGGAAGTCCCAGTGCACCTGGTCGGCACTGGCGATCAGACGGTGTTGCTTGAGGTCTTCGGGGTGCCGGGGCTCGCCCTTGGCCGCCAGGTAAGCCGGGCTGGCGCAGAGGACATACTTGATATGCCCCACAGGCCGTGCGATCAGCGATGAACTGGGCAGCTCACCGACCAGAATCGCCACGTCCAGCCCTTCTTCGTGCAGGTTCGGGTAATAGTCGTGATAACGGGTGACCAGGCTGACGTCGGGGTACTGATCCATATAGCCGGCCAGGATCGGCGCCATCACGTAGCGGCTGAACAGAAACGGCAGGAACACCCGCACATTGCCCTGGGCCTGCACGTGCAAGCCCTTGGCCGAGGCTTCGGCGGCGTCCACGGCGGCGAGCAGGCGCACGCAGTCGCCCATGTAGGCGTTGCCGGCGTCGGTCAGGCTTACACCCCGGGTACTGCGTTGCAGCAACGGGACTCGCAGGCGTGCTTCGAGCCGCGCAATCGCACGCACCAGGGTCGGGCCGGAGACGTCGGCATCACGCGCCGCCGAAGCCAGGCTGGTGTGCCCGGCCAGGGCCGCGAACAGTTGCATGTCGCGATAACGTTCCATCAGTCGGGCCGCTTGGGCGACGGGTTCAGCGCGATATCCTGGCTGAGGCGATGGGTGAGGAAATCCACAAACGTATTGACCTTGGCCGGTACGCGACCGTTCTTGAAGTACACCACCTGGATCGGCAGCGGTGCCGGCTCGAACGCTTCCAGCACGATCTCCAACTCACCCGCCGCCACGGCCGCCGCGATCTGGTAGGACAGCACCCGCGTCATGCCCCAACCCAGGCGGGCCAGGTTGATCGCGGCGTTGTTGGCCGTAACCACCAGACGCGGTTCGATGGTCACGGTCAGCGGCTGGCCGTCATCGACAAATTGCCACTCGCTCACCAGCAGGCTGGAGGACGACGTGGCGATCTTGGCTTCACGCAGTTGCGAAGGGTGTGAAGGCCGCCCGTGTCGGTCGAGGTAAGCCGGCGATGCGCACACCACCCGGCGTACCTCGCCGACCTTGATCGCATGTTGCCCGGGCTCGTGCAAATGGCCGATGCGCAGGGCCACGTCCACACCCTCGTCAGTCATGTTGACCACACGATCGACCAGCAGCGCATTGAGGTTCACCAGCGGAAAACGGTCGAGGTAATCCCCCAGCACCGGGGCCACGAACAGCTCGCCGAACAGCACCGGCGCGGTCACCGTGAGGTGGCCGCAGGGGATGGAATAACTGCCCGCCGCCGCCTCCTCGGCCTCATCGAGTTCGGCGAGGATGCGTCGGCAGTCTTCCAGGTAACGCTGGCCGGCTTCGGTCAGGTGCAGGCTGCGGGTGGTGCGCGCCAGCAACTGCGTGCCGATGCGCTCTTCCATGGCGGCGATGGCCCGGGTCACACTGGGCGGCGAGGTTTTCAGGCGGCGCGCGGCGGCGGCGAAGCCCTCCTCCTCGGCCACCGCCAGGAATACCTGCATTTCATGAAATCGATCCATCGGCGCCTCTGAAAAATTACTGGGATTGCAGACCGACCGGCGTGCGAACCATGCCGACGAAACCTGGCAGGGCTTCGATGCTGGCGAGCCAGGCGCGTACATGAGGGTAGTCGGCCAGCGACACATTGCCTTCCGGCGCGTGGGACACATAGGTGTAGAAAGCAACGTCGGCGATGGTCGGTTGCTCGCTGGCCAGGAAACGGCTCTGGCTCAGTTGCTGCTCCAGCAGTTGCAACAGCGCGTGGGAACGGCTGATGGCCGCCACGGTGTCGAGTTCGGCACCGAAGACCACCGCCAGGCGTGCGGACGCAGGCCCGGCATGCAGTTGGCCGGCAGCGGTCGACAACCAACGCTGTACGCGAGCCTGCCCGACCGGATCGCTGGGCAGCCATTGGCCCTTGCCGTACTTCGTGGCGAGGTAGACCAGAATGGCATTGGAGTCGGCCAGGACAGTGCCGTTGTCATTGATCGCCGGCACTTGGCCGAAGCTGTTGATCTCGGCAATGAATTGCGCGGTTTTGTGGGCACCCTGCTTGAGGTCCACCAGCACGAATTCACTGGGCAGGCCCAGCAGGGACAGCATCAGTTCCACCCGATGGGAGTGGCCGGACAAAGGAAAACCGTAGAGTTTGATCGCAGGCTGGGACATGGGAAGCTCCAGAGAGTGGGTGGTTGACGACGGGCATGTTCCCCTGCTGCGCTGATCGATGGAATCACCAGGATTTACAATCCAGCATTTCATTCGACGAAACAATCACTCACCGAACCATTCCAGGATGAGCGTGATCTTCAGCGGCCCGTCCGGTTCCGCCCGCATGAAGTCATCGTAGCCCCCCCGGCGCCTGACACCGCGCCAGAATATACACCGGAACCTGGCGCCACAACGAAACCCCACGCGGCGATGCCCGCTGGCTTGCCTCCACAAGTCCGCTTTTACAACCCCATTTCTCCATTTGAGTGGCCGGCAAATCGAGTATGCTTTGCCGCTTTCGATTGCTCGCCAATCGTCACGTTCATGATGGAGTCGCTGCATGCCCAACCTGGATCAGGGCCAACCTGTGCCGATGGACGATACGCCCGTGCGTGTGCCTGACAGCCTGCTCAGCGACCAACTGGACAAGGTTTTGGCCAAGCCTGCGCTGGACGCAGTGCCTTGGAAGGTGCCGGTCGAGGTGCTGGACGACAGGGAGTTCGAGCTGCTGGCTTACCGTTTGTTCCAGGACGGCCAGGGCTCCCATGCAAAGACCCAGTGCAACCTGGGCATCGACCACGACGACACGGCCTTGATGCAAGGTTCGGGCGATATGGGCCGCGACGTGACGCTCTATCGCAAAGGCACTGCGGTCGGGGCTGTGCAATGCAAGCACTATGCAAAGCCATTCGAGCAACCCGACGCCCTGCGCCAGATCTGCCGGTTCATTCTGGCGGCCCGACAGCATCCCGAACTGATGCCGGACCCGCAGAACTTCACCTATGTGCTGATGCTGTCCAGGTCGGCCAACGACAAAACCTCGTCGCTGTTCCGCGAGACAACAACCACCCTGAAGAACAATCCCGACCTGTTGCCCAACGCAGTGCGCGAAGCGCGCGAGGCGTTCAAGAAATTGCAGGCGGTAAGCGAGGCCGAATCGCTGGCCTATGCACGGGACATTCTGGGCAAGATCAAGCTCAAACTGGTTCAGGGCATTGACCTGGCCATCTGGCTCACACAGCGCGACGCCATCTTCGCCAGCTTCTTTCAAACCCGCGTGGTGGTGGACAGGGACGAGGTGCTGGCGCATCTGCTGGATATCAAAAACGCCCTGCGGGGCGATTTCTCCATTGCGTTTCTGGACCGCGCCCGGGATACCTCCGCGCTGGCCATCGCCCGGGCCAACGAGCAGGATGGCGGTCACCGGCAGATCATGCTGGAAGAGGTGTACACCCCGCGAAGCCTCGAAGCCGAGATCGACCGAAGGATCGAAGCTGTGGACCTGGCGTCGGGCGAAGGCACACTGATCGCAGTCATTGCACCCGCCGGCTTCGGCAAGAGCAGCCTGCTCTGGGGGTGCCACCGCCGCTGGAGTGCGCGTGGCGATACCGCAACCCTGACGCTGGCGGCAACGCAACTCGCCACCTTGATCGAGCAGGGGCAGTTCGACAGGGTCCGCGGCACCCTGCTGAACCGTGCGGCCACCCTGCGCGATGGTGGTGTTCGCTTCGTGGTGTACCTGGATACCTTCGACGTACTGATGCACAGCGTGGAACTGTCCACACCCGCATTGGCGCTGCTTTACGAGCTCGTGGAGCACGGGGCCTCGCTGGTGTTCTCCACCAGACCGGAAGAAGTGGCCGACATCAAGTTCGAGAAACTGACGCAGCAAGCCGTCAGGCTATACCTGGGTGAATACGACCCCGAGGAATTCGCCCAGGCATTGAAGACCTATTGCGCGGCGTTCTACCCGAATGCAGACGCCAACGCGCAAGCTGCCCTGCATGCGACGCGACTGACAGACCTCGTTGCCCTGGGCCGCCCGGCTCGGGAGGTTTGCCTCAACCCTTTGGCGTTGCGCATGCTGTTCGAAATCTACGCGCCTGCCGAAGTCCCGGAGAACATCAACTCCGCACAGTTGTATTGGCAATATTTCAAGGAGCGGGTCGCCGGGGATCAACGCGCGGGCATTCCCAAAGCCGCCAGCGCCGGCAAGGACCTTTCAGAGGCAGCCAAAAAAATTGCCCTGGCCATGTTTTCATTACGCGTTCCCGCGCTCAGCCAGCAGAAATTCAATCAGGCGGAGAAACTGGGGATCACCGAGCACGACCGCGCCGAACTGATCAGCCGTCACCTGCTGCGGCGAACCGCCTCACGGGTAGAGTTCTTTCACCAGACGTTCTTCGAATACATCGCGGGCCTGGCATTGGCCGAACAATCGGGCTACGACCCGGCTCACTGCATGGATGACCTGCTGACCCACGCCGATGACAGTTTCGAACTGCCCATTCGTGAACACCAGCTCTGGCACTGCGCCCACCAGCACACATTCGAACCCCATGCGATGGACGCCACGCTTGAGGCCTTGCTCAATCAGTCCCATCCCGGACCGCAAGGTGCAGCCCTGCGTCTGCATATGATGAGTGAAGATGGTTATGAGCCGGCGCGTGCGTATGTGCTGAACAAGGCACGCGAGGGTTCTGTCGAGGTCCTGAAACGTTACTGCCAGTTGATCCATCACTTGGCACCGACCCGGGCCGGTGAAGTCCATTCAATAATCCTGGCCAGCCAGGCTTATCAGAGTTGGGAGGTCGTGAACTGGACATCAAGAATGATGATCTGGCTGTCGCCCCTCGACTGGCCGGCGTGCAAGGCTTTGATTGATGATGATCTGGTAAGTCGCTTGCGCCATGCAGCAAAAGACAGCGGGTATCTTGTTCAGATCGTGACGAATATTCTTCGGGGAGGATTGCGCACGGATGCCGACCTTGTATTGAACATTGCCATAAGCTGCCTGCACCAGTTAAGAGAAAAAGAAACGACTCTGGACTTCCTTGCCCATTGTGCCAAAACCATTAATGAGGACCAGGCGCGTTATCTGGCGACTCAATTACTGCGGTGGAGTGGAAAAAACGCACTGTCTCTTGTGCCTGCCGCAACGCGTTGCCTGGTGACCTTGTGGTCACGATTTCCAAAGCTGTGCGACATACAGGGCGACAGCCTGCCACTGATTGAAAGCACCACCCTAAGGTTGCAGCTGTCTACCCTGGCACAGCTTGATTGCACAGGTTTCAAGCACATTCATTGCCAATTGCTCGCCCGGCTGGATCTCAATCAGAAGCCTGGGGCCCTTCGCGTCCTGCTTGGCCAATTTGTAACTCCGCTGTTGCGCCAGTCAGCCTCTACTTGTGTAACACGGACGCTGGCGATCCAGCAATGTGAACGATTGCTGGAGAACATCGAGATAACGAACACCAGCGGACAGTGGAGCCAATCAGAAGCAGCAAGATGCACGCTGCATTTTGTGGGGCAATTGAAAATACGAGGTGAATGCCCTCCCTCCCTGGAAGCATTCATTACGCAACTGTCTACCCAAGACTGGCTGGACAGTAGAAGCCTCGCGCATCTTTTGCCCATAGCACTGAGCGATGAGGTCATCACCGCTCAGGGTGCATTCGCCACCATCATGGCAACCCCGAAAGACTATCCGCACCACATGGCGGCATTGCGTAAATGGCTGCCAAAGCTCATTCGCACCCCCCACCATCTAGGTATGACCTTGAATCTGGCGGTCGTCGATAAAGCCAGGAGCACGGCGATCTCCGCACTGATCCAAGCGTCCGGATCGGAGGATTGGCAAGGTATGCACGCCGCAGCGTTGCCATACGCCCAGAAGCTGCGGTACCTCTGCCTGGAAGCTGCGACTTCTCATCGCGATGACGAGCGTAAATCCGTCTATCTGTTGCTTGAGTTGCTGATCAAACACGCGCTGATTGACGTTGAAGATGTCGGGTATACCCAACTACTTGAGTGGGCGCTCAATGAAACGCAGCGCCACACCAGAGCCCAACCCGCGTCTCAGGTATTGCTGGTTACCGGCACCACCATGATGACCGCCGAACACACCATCCTGATGCTCTTGAACGCCACGGAAGGTCAGCCCGCCGAGCTGAACGTCCATCTGATCCACCAATTGCAGAGAACCTTGAGCATGCAGGGTTTGCAGTTGAGTGACAGCGTACTGGATAAACTGGTCGAATTTGCCTTGCAACCTGAGCCAACACAATCACAAGTGTGTTTGATGGGCCGGGTGATGGATATACATCTATTTGACAAAAACTGGGCGCGTGCAGACCAGACTGCATTAGCCCTTCTTCGCAGCCCCTCCATCGGCCCTCTCAGTTCCATGCAAAAGGGCCGACTGGGCCATCAGTTGGACAAAACCTTCCAGCGGCTCTACCGCCAATTGTCCGTCACCGAACTCCAGGCCCACTTCGCGGCCTTGCATCATCTGGATGCGCTGCTGGGTCGGCTGGTGGTCGTTGCCTTCTGCAAGGCCGACCGCCCGGACCGGGATATCCTGGCGCAACAACTGATTGATGACAAAAAGATCCATTCGACCCTGCGAACCATCGTCCATGACTACCGACAGCACCGCTGGGTGTGATACCCGGCGCGGCTCCTTTCCGAGGCTGCCCTCCATGCGTAACCTGATCTTCGCCAGCGTCTGCCTGCTGTCCTCGGCGCTCACCGGCTGCCAGCAGACTCCACCGCCCGACGACCAACTCGACGCCGTGCTCTGGACCCAGACTTCCATCGAACACGAGCTGATCTACCGCCAGTTGTTCGCCAACGCCACCCGCCAACTGGACGTGGCCCTGGCCGATCCAGGCTGGGACGCGCTGCCCTTCCCGCCCCGTAACCTGAAGGGGCTGCCGCCGGCGGTGGTGGTGGATATCGATGAAACCCTGCTCGACAACGTGCCGCTCAACGCCCGCGATGTGGTCAACAATCAGGTCTATTCCTACGACCGCTGGAACACCTGGGTCGACCAGGCCAAGGCCCAGGCGTTGCCGGGCTCGGTGGCCTTCCTGCAAGCCGCCCGGCAAAAAGGCATCACGGTCTACTACCTCACCAACCGCGAACACAGCCAGGTCGCGGCCACCGTCGCCAACCTGCGCCTGCGCGGGTTTCCGGTGGAGCGCGACGAACAGGTACTCGCCGCCAGCACACCCACCGGCCATTGCGAAAGCGCCGGCTACGGCAAGGATTGCCGCCGCCAGTGGGTGGCCGCCCATGCGCGGGTGCTGCTGATGGCCGGCGATTCCCTGGGCGACTTCGTGCAGGCCGAACACAACAGCCTCGACGCCCAGCGCAAGGCGGTGGCGCCTTACCTGAACTGGCTGGGCCAGCGCTGGTTCCTGCTGCCCAACCCGACTTACGGCAGCTGGTACAGCGCACCGTATGGGGATGACGAGAAGTTGCCGTTCGAACGCAAACGGCTGATGAAACAGAAGGCGCTGCAATTGCAGGAGTGATGGCGTTGGGGGTGGCGATATGCAAGATGATACTATTGAGCCACTACCCCATATCTGCCTAACACCGTTAGCGCGCAACGCCTCAGGGATCATCACATGCTTGATGAAAGAGACCTACAAGCCAACTTGTTGCTCAAGGACCTCAAAAAACAACAGACTCTTTTTACCCAGCTCCAGGGTCATCAATTCCATCGTTTGGTGCTCTATATACTAGCGATCGCTTCCAACGCCATTAGCCCTCGTGTGCTGCTTAGAGCGCGAGCCGAACTAGATCAGCCCGTCCTGGGCGACGATATTTCCGAGCGCGTGGATGCCTTGATGTTCGCGTGTGAGTTCGAAGCGCGCGAGACCGAAGAAATCATTTCCGTATTGCATAGCCGCGCCTTCACCAGTCTGGCCAGCAGAATCGTCAAACACATAGCGAGTAAATCCAACGATGAAATCGTGCATGTGTTCGATTTTATTTTTCTACAAGCCGTGCACCACGCTTATGGCGTAGATCCACGCCATCCTTCTATCGTCGCAGCCTTAACCAATGGATTGTTACCTGCCGAACACGGGCTGATCGATGCTTTCCCTTACTCGGGTGAGCCTTTTGTTGTCGAGCGCCGCCGACACACGAAAGCCGAGTACTTTCATCTTCCAGCCGCGTTTGGTTATGGCGATCTAGTAAGTCTGCGATTACTCCTGCACGGGTTGAAGTCCACTCCTGTCTACACTCCGGAACTGGCCAGCGTCATAGGCCTGACAGTAATCGACGCTTTGCCGTCGCTGGACGCTCTTCAAGGCGAAACGCTCCAGACACTCTCACAACTTATCGACGACGAAGACTTGAGCAAAAGGACGCTCGTAATCGTCAGGAACACCGACAAGGTGCCAAGGTCAATTATCAGCAGCCTAAAACGCTTCGACTTGCTGGAAGCGGTCATTGACCTGGCCAGTTACGATACACAAGGGCAGCAGATTCGAATCAGCGCCTGGCTACTAAACACCGAAAAAGCTTTCGCCGACCGCACGCTTTGTCTGGATGTGAGTCCGCTGGCGAACCTCTCCAACGATGTGGATGCGCTATCGGCGGCCTGGTTCGCCGCCGCCGTCGTGGACCTCTGGAGCAGCCGTTATCAGTTTCGGCTGGGACGCTACCCTGAAGTCAAGGCAGGTCCTTTGAAAGGCCTGTTCACCCAGATGTTCGACAAAGGGTATGTGGACATTCCTGGCGTGTGCGAGCTATTGCCGTCCAGCGATGTGCTGAGGCAGAAACTCACCGCCACCACCCTTCTGCAAAAACCTCCAACACCGCCCGAATGGTCGTTGCTGGATCAACGCCCTCTGCTCCATCTGCTGACGAATTCCACCGCGCCGTTCTGTGCCTACGTGATTGGCAACAACGGTGTGGGCAAGAGCCTGCTGCTGGCATCCCTGATCAGTGTTCTGGACGACAAAAGAATCCCTTCGGCCGGGCTCGCATTCGGGCTGTCGGACCGATTTCCCTTGAGGAAAAAGGCGTCCGATGAAAGCCTGTTCGCGTATTTGGGCAACCGCACCGCCAGCACCGGCCATTCGTATCAGCAGGCGTCACGTGCACTGACCAGGCAACTGATTCAGGTATACACCAGCCCCTCACGACTCGCGCTCTTCTCTCTTGCGCTGGATCAGCTTGAGTTCAAGCATCAGCAATACCTGGTCCCCGTCGACGTATCGGACAGGCAATTGAGCCATGGCGGACAGGCGCAGAATGTCTGGCCGCTGTCATCAATTCCCGAGGACAATCAACCCTTGCGGGATGAAACCAGACAACGCGGCTATGAGTTGGCGCTGATACGCAAGAAAAGCAACGACCTCGTCCGCTTCAGCCAGCTGAGTTCCGGCGAGCAGCAGATCATCACGCTGTTCAGCAAGATCGCCGCCCACGCCAAACCCGGCATGGTGTTCCTGATCGACGAGCCCGAGATCAGCCTGCATGTACAGTGGCAGCAAGCCTTGCCTGGCCTGTTGAGCGAGATCGCCAGACAGGCCGAGTGCAGCTTCGTGATCGCCACCCACTCCCCAACCCTGGTCGCCAATGCCCAGGCACCCGACACCCACTGCTTTCTGGCCAGGGACCAGGCGTTGACGAGCATTCCCCTGGAACACCGCCACTCCGTCGAGACCATCCTGCTGGAAGGGTTCAAGGTCTATACGCCACATAACCGCGAGGTCCATGAGCGCTGCGCAGCCCTGGTGTCACGCGCCATCCAGTTGACGAACCAGGCGGCTCGCGTGGACACCGTCCAAAGGGATGAGATGACCGCCACACTGGACGAAATGGCCAAGACCATGACAGACAGCGCCAAGAACAAGGGACGACGCTTCGAGCAAGACTTGAGCCTGATCGAGCAGGCCAAACGTGCGATTAACGAAACCTATGCCCTCGCGGACCAGGGAGAACGTGCATGACCTTCTGCACACTGCCCTCGCCCCGTGACATGACCCGTGAATATCAGGCCTACCGAGCCCAGCCCCACGAAAAACAGAAACTGCGTGCCAGTGCCTTGCAGGTCATCCGCACGTTCCGAAAACAGGCGCAGACCCGGGACAATACCGTGTGGGCGCGCTTCAGTGCCTACGTACACCCGGTCACATCCGAGGTCAGCGGCGTAAAAATCAAACGGGCCCTGCGGCTTTTCCTGACGCGTCGTCAAGAGCACCGCTGCTGCTACTGTCGCCGCTGGTTGATGAACAACGCGTATGCCAGCCCGATCGAACACATCCTGCCCAAAAGCACGTACCCACAGTTCGCCTTGCAGTTCTGGAACCTGGCGCTGTCGTGCTACCACTGCAACGAGCTGAAGAAAAAAGACGATTGGGGCCGATTCGCAGCGCACCATCCCCACTATCCGCAACCGGCGGCGGCGGCACACTTTTTTCATCCCCGGTACCACGACTACAACGAGCATGTGCGTTTCTTTCGGATCGAATCCAACCACGGCTATTTGAGCGCCTTCAATGGCATCACCGACCAGGGCCGGCATTTGTGCACCCACTTGCTGTGCAAAATCGCCGGCAAGGAAAGCCTGTGCCAAAGCACACCGGCGGTGGCAGAGTTCCTGGCGGTGATGGAAGCGTTCCAGGGCTCCCCGGAGGAACCGCCACGTACCGCGCTTGAAGCCTTCCGGGCAGAACTGGATAACGCAATCATGGCTCGGCTCGACGATGCAGGTGCCACTGCCGCCTGATCTTTTTCAGGCACACCGCCCACTTATCGAACCCCTCGAAGACTTAAACCGCTTACTGCCCCGGCCGCAGCAACTGCATCTGCTGGCGATAATCATCCGTCACCTGGCGCGCCTGGCTGCTGCTGGTGATCACCTTTGGCGTGATCAGCACGATCAGCTCGGTACGGTCCTTGGACTTGCTGGTGTTGCCGAACAGCCAGCGCAAGCCGGGGATCTTGCCCAGGTAGGGCACGGCGCTGACGTTGTCGGCGTTGTCCTGTTTGATCAGGCCGCCGAGCAACACGGTCTGGCCGCTCTGCACGGCGACCTGGGTCGATACCGAGCGGGTGGAGATGCGCGGGTTGACCGGGGTGTCGCTGTTGGCCGCAGGGTTTTCGGCGTCGCTGACCTGCTGCTGGATATCCATGTACACCAGGCCGCCCGGGTTGATGCGCGGCACCACGTCGAGGATCACGCCGGTCTGCACGTATTCGACACTGCTGAGGGTGGTGTCGGCGTCGCCGGTATTGACCGTGGTCTGGTTGATCGGGATGTTGTCGCCCACCTGAATCTGCGCCGGCTGGTTGTTCATCACCACCAGTGACGGGGCTGACAGCACCTGGGTGCGACCGTTTTTTTCCAGGGCATGCAGCGCCACTTGCAGGTTGGAGCTGACGAAGGAATAAAACAGTGAATCCGTCGCCCCCAGCCCTGCTCCGCCACCACCCAGCGCACCCTGGCTGCCGGAAGCGTTGGCCACAGTGGTGCTGGCGGAATTGCCCGCCAGACGGCCCAGGTACCACTGCACGCCAAGGTCCAGCTCGCCACTGAGCTTGACCTCGAGGATGCGCGTCTCGATCTGCACTTGCAGCGGCGGGTTGTCGAGGCGCTTGATCGCCGCTTCGATCTCTTTCCACTGCGCCGGACGGGTGCGGACCAGCAACTGGTTGCTGCTCTTCTGCGCGGTGATGCGGGTGCCCGCTTCCAGGCTGTTGGTCGGCGCGGCTTCGGGCGAATCCTCCACCTCGGGCGCCTCCTCCCGGGGCACCGGCGGCGTGTTCTGCACGCCTGACGTGTTGAGCGATGACAGCGTGGTGGTGCGCAACCCCGGCGCGACCCTGGCGGGCGTGTCGTCCTTGATCGCACCGGTGCCGTAGATTTGCCGCAGGTACTTGGCCAGGTCCGACGCCTTCATGTTGCGCACGTCGTAGACATACATCTGCGGCTCGTTGCCGCCGCCTTCGTCGATGGTGCGAATCCAGTCGCCCACTTCGCTCAGGTACTGCGGCTGGGAGGAAATCGCCACCACCGAATTGGTCCGCTCCACCGGCAAGAACCGCAACATCCCCGCCAGAGGCACGCCGCTGTCAGGGCCGAACAGGGCTTGCAGTTGGGGCATCAATTCGGCCACCGAGGCGCGTTGCAGGCCGAACACGCCCACCGACATGCCTTTGAGCCAGTCCACGTCGAAGGTATCGATGGTGTCCTGGTAGTTGGCCAGTTCGTCCGGCGTACCGGCCAGGCTCAGGACATTGCGCGCCGGGTCCACCAGCAGGAAGGCGTTCTCGCGGGCAAACGGCTTGAGCAGTTTCTGCATTTCGGTGGCCGAGATGTAGCGCAGCGGAAACAGCCGCGCCGACAGCCCGCTGGAAGGCTGGGCCACGTGCATCTGCGGCACCAGCTTGCCCGCCACCGCCTCGCTGGCCGGCAGGATCACATAGCGCGGGCCCTGGCGGATCATGGCGTTGTCGGTCCAGGACAGCAGGGTTTCAAGGATCGACAGGGCCTGTTGTTTGTCCACCGGTTTTGAGGTGGAAAAACTCACATTGCCCTTCACGCCCTGGGCGATGCTGTAGTTCTCGTGCAGCAGGTCGCCCATCACGCTGTTGATCACCGCCTCGATGGGCTGGTCGGCGAAATTGAACACGATGTCGCCCTCTTGCGCCTTCGGTTCAGCGCCTGCGCCGGAGGTGCGCACGAACTGTTGGTTGCCCCGAATCAACTGGCGCTGCGCAGGTGTCTTGATTGCCGGCGCGGGGCCGGGCGCTACGCTTGGCTCGCTCGGCGGACGTTGTGCGCCGGTACCTTGCAGGGCTTCGTGCAATAGGTCTTCGTCCGGGTCGAGGCGGTCGGGAAAGGCACCACAGCCACCCAGGGCAAGGGCGGTGGCCAGGCAAAACGTGGAAACGCGCAGATCGATCAAGGGAGGGGCTCGCGGGGCAAAGTAGTCGGGGGGCGGGTGGACGGCGGCGGCAAACGCTTGGCGTAGAGGCCCAGGGTTTGGCTGCGGCCATCCAGGGCGAAACGGGCGGATTGCGGGGTGAGGTGTTCCAGGCGCCAGCCATTGGGCAGCGTCTGGCCCAGTCGCAAGGTCAGGGTCTTGCCGTCGGCCTGCTTGAGCATTGCCATTTGCAGGTTGCCGGTGATCATGATCCCGCTGAGCGTCAGGTTGGCCAGGCGCGTGGCCTGGGCCTTGCCACTCAGGCGGTCGGGGCTGCGATCCGGGCTGAACAGAGGCGCTTGCCATGTGGTGGCGAGCGCCTGCAACGGTACGCTGGGGGCTACCTGCACCCGCGCGGAAACAGGCGCTTCGCCAGTCGGCTCGGGCAACCATTGCGGCTCATCGCCGAGGCTGCTGAGGATCACCGCCATCAACACGCCCAGCCCGGCGGCCAGGCCGAGCAGGCCCCACTCCAGGGGGCGCAACACACCGATCATCGCGCCACCTGCGGTTGCAGGTAGCCACGCACCAGCAGGTGCACCACCAGCTTGCCCGCACCGCCGCTGACGGGTGCCTCGCGGCCACGGCGAATGCGCAACTCGTCCACGAACAGAAACGGCGGCTGGTATTCGAGTTCGTGCAGCACCGCTTCGAGGGGTTCGATGGCGCAGTCGAGGGTCAGGCTGACCTTCACTTGGCGATACGGCTCGCCATCATCCTGCTCGGCGGTGATGGGTTTGCGCTGGGTCAGGCTGCACCCGCCGCCGAGGTTGGCGTGGCTGTTGATCAGGTCGGCAAGGCGTTGCATCAGATCGGCGGCGACCACGTCGGGGTCATCCCCCGGCAACAGGCTGGTGCTGCTGGCCGGGTCCTGGCGAGCCTGTTCGAGCTGCTGGCGCAGGGCATCGCCCTGGCGCAACACGCCGGCGTAGCGTTGCTGCTGTTCGCGCAACTGTTCGGCCTGTTCGCCCATGGCGCGCAAGGGTCCGGCGAACCAGCTGTCGATCAACAGCCAGTACGCCGCGCCGACCACTGCCGCGAGGACCAGCAAGGCCCCGCCACGGCGTTCACGGGGTGTGAGGGTGCGGCGCATCGGCAGCCTCCTGACGCAGGTGGGCGCGCAAGGCAAACTGGTCCTTGCCGGTGCGCGCATCAGGTTGAATCACCCCTTCGAACTGGGCATTTTCCAGGCGCTGGCAGCTTTTGATTCGGGTAATCAGCGCGCTGGCCTTGGCGCTCTGGCCAGAAAAGGTGATCTCGCCCTCTTTGACGTCCAGTTGGTCGAGCCAGGTGTCGGCGGGCAGGCAGGTAGTGAGGTCATTGAGCAGCGCGGCCAGGGGCGGTTGCGCCAGTTTGCGCCGGTTGAGGTACTGCGCCGCGCCACGGGTGTTGAGCAGTTGCTGGCGCAAAGCGTGCACCTCGGCGACCTGGGCTTTTTGCTGCTGGACGGTGGCCTGCATGGCATCGAGCACGCGCTGGCGGTCGTTGAGCCACAGCAACATCGCGGTGATCAGCAAGGCGCCACACAGCCACGGCAGACTACGCTGCAAGCCTTTGCCCGCCGAGCGTTGACGCGGGCGCAACGGTGCCGGCAGCAGGTCGATGCCCAGTCCGGCCACATCCACCCGGTGGGGGCGCAGGCCGAGTACGGCGCAGTCGCTGAGGATCCGGTCCAGGCGTTCGCGCAGGATCGCCACCAGCATCACATCCAGGTGGTCCGCCGTGCGATGCTCCTGGCGGGCGACGAAATACAGTTGGTCGGCGTCGAACGGGGTATAGCGGTCCAACTCATACCCCACCACCGCCGTGAGGTTACGCGCTGCGGCCAGGGGCAATTGCACGGTTTGCAGCAGCACCGCGTCGCGGTTCAGGGACAGCACCTGGCGCGCGCTGCCCGCTGCAACCGGTTCCTTCAACGGCCAATGGTGTATCTGCTCCGCTGGCTCGCGCAGTGCCAGCCAGCCAGGCAGGCACCCGCGCAGTTCGACGAGCCACAGGCGCCATGCCTGCTGCAGCAGGCTGCCGCGCCACTGCCGGGCGATGGGTTCGAGTCGATTCATTCTTGCCAACGCAACACCCGATAGGGTTGTGCGCTGTCCTCCGTGGGGTTCAGTAAAACCGTGACTTGCAGGTGCGCGCGATAACCGCCCGGGCGCTCGGCGCGGCTGTCGACCATCAGCACAACGCCGGGGTCGGAACCTTCGGCGTGCGCCTGCGGCAGGTTCAATGCCTGGCGCATCAAAGGGCTGGCGAACGCGGGATCGGGGCGGTCCAGGTCGCTCCACAAGGTGAGTTCCGGGAGCAGGCGGCTGTAGAGGGATTGGCTCATACCGGGCAATGGACGCAGTTCTTCCAGCACCCGAAACGGTGCCGCGCCCTGGTTGCGCCGCGTGTCGAGCGCCTTGGCCAACTGGCTGGCCTGGGCCGGTGTGGCGCCGCAGGCCAGGGCCAGGTGCATGAAGTCCTGCCCGTCGGCGTTGATCAGGTACAGCTTGCCGCGCTCGCTGCGCAGGCTGACGTGCAGTTGCGCGTCATCGAAGGCCAGTGCCATTTCCCGGCCATCCGCGACCCAGCGCCGGTCAGCCATGACCTGCGCGATGCCGGCTTCGGCGGCCAGCACGGTCTGGGTGTGCTGGCGCAACCACAGGGCCTGGCGGCTTTCCAGTTGCACCCAACCGACCAGACCACCGAGCAGCACACTGAGCAACGCCAGCGCCCACAGCACCAGCAACAGCGCGGCGCCGCGCTGACGTGTCATTCCTCCACGCTCCCGCCCGACAGATTCAAGCGCAGGGCGATCACTTGGGTGACCCACGGCACGGGGCCGTTGACGGCAGTGGCAATACGCACGGCCTGGGGCAGCCGCCTGGGCCACGGCCATTCGCTGAGCCATCCGGTGGGCTGGCCCAGCGGCGACACACCGCGATAACTGAACTGCACGCCGCCGAGGTTTCTGAGCAGTACTTGCGGTTCGCGGTGGGAGAACGAGACTTGCAAGTCCTGGTCGACCTGCTGCACACAAAACCGGTGGATGCCGCCACCGAGTACACCCGGCAGGGTCGAGACGAATTGCAGCTGCTCAGCCGTACCGTTGAAAAAACCCTCCATCGGGTGATCGTCGTCTTCGACCACCAACGGCAGTGCCTCGCTGATGGCCGTGCGCAAAAACTGTTGCGCTGCGCGCACTTCATCCAGGCTCACCGTGTACCCCTGAGCCTTGGACACCGCACGATTGGTCCCCAGCAACGCGCTGCCCACCAGCACCAGCAACACGCTGAGCAGGCTCAGCGCCACGAGGATTTCCAGCAAGGTGAAGCCCTGCTCGGCGCGCTTCACAGCCGCGCCTTCAAGGTACTGAAACGGGCCTCGTGGAGCCCCTCGCGCAGGCTCAAGTCCAGGCGAAACAGGTGTGGCTGCTGGCGGGTGCTGGTCAGTTGCCAGTGCACGCCATCCAGTTCGCCTTGAGTGACTCCGCTGCTCAAACGCCCCGCCGCTTGCTGATCGAAAATCGTCAGGGCCGCGTGGGTAAGTCGGTCACTGCGCGCCACTTGCGCCAAGGAACGGGCGCTCTGACCGAAGGCGACCAGCAACACCGTGCTGCACACCGCCATCAGCGTCAGGGCGGCGAGCATTTCGAGCAGGGTGAATCCCTTTTCGCGCGTCATGGCAGCGCCCTGGACTGCACGCTGCCGGTGAGCCAGCCGATATCGATGCGCCAACGCCGGCTACCGTTGGCCACCAGCAGGTTGCCGCCGGTGGAGCTGCCATCGGGGTAGAACTCGATGGCCGAGCCCAACTGGTCGGCCGTGTGCAGGGTGACGCGCAGTTGTCGCGGCCACTGTTGCGTCGCGCGCCCGGGGGCCTGGAATGTCAGGTTGTGCAGGTCGAATTCGGTGCGGGCCGCCTGGCCGCCAATGATCGCGTCAGCCCGTGTCGCGCGCAGCGCCTCGACCATCTGCCCGACCACGCGCCGCTCCAGGGCCACCTGCAATCCCTGGCGCACCCCAAGTCCGAGCAACCCGGCAGCCAGGCCGATCAACAGGATGACCACCAGCATTTCCAGCAAGGTGAAGCCGCGCTGGGCCATGACCGGTTTACTCCCAGTTGCCCAGGTCGGCGCTGTAGCCTTCGCCGCCCGGTTGGCCGTCCTGGCCGTAGAAGATCAGGTCAAAGGCGCCATGCTCACCGGGGAAGCGATAACCGAAGGCGTGGCCGAACGGGTCCTTGAGGTCGGAGGGTTTGGCATAGGGGCCGGCCCAACTGGAAGCGTTCGCCGGCTTGTCCACCAGTTGCTGCAGGTTATTGGGCGGTGAGCCGATATCCAGGGCATAGCTGTCGACCTTCATGCTCAGGCTGGCCAACTGGGCCTTGCCCGCGCCATATTTGCCCTTGTCCACGTTGCCGCCGACCTGGCGCACCACGATGGTCGCGACAATGCCCAGCAGCACGATCACCGCAAGCATTTCCAGCAAGGTAAAACCGCGTTGGCGGCGCGAGAGGTTCATGGCGCAGGCTCCTTCATATATGGCTGGTAAGGCTCATCAGCGGCAGCATGATGGCGAGCATGATCACCGCCACCAGCACTGCCATGACCACGGTCAGGCTGGGCACCAGCGCGGCGAGCAGGCGCTCGATGCCACGCTTGGCTTCCATGTCGAAAATGTCGGCGACCTTGAGCAGCATGCTGTCCAGTTCACCGGCTTGCTCACCGACCTCGATCATTTGCAGGGCCAGGTCGGGCAACAACGGCTGTACGCCAAAGGCGCTGGCCAGGGTGCCGCCACCCTTGACCGATTCCGCCGCCGTCGCTACCTGGGCCTGCAGGGCGCGATTGGTGCAGACTTGCCGCGCGATCACCAGCGCCGGCAATAACGCCACGCCATTGCCGAGCAAGGTGCCAAGGGTGCGCGCCAGCCGCGCCGCCTCGACCCGTTGCAGCAGCGGGCCGGTCACGCGAATGCCCAGCAGATGCCGGTCGAACCGCTCCCGGCGGCGCGGGTCCCGCAGGCTGGCGAGCAGCGCCCAGACGGCGACGATCAAAGCGCCCAGGACGAGCAGGCCGTAATGCCCAAGGAACTCACCGAGGGCCAGGATCACGTCGGTGATCAGTGGAATCGGCACGCCCAGGTCCTGGAAAATCGGCACGAATTGCGGCACCACGTACGCCAGCAACAGCACCAGGGAACCCAACACGCCGACCACCAGGAACGCCGGATAGATCAGCGCGTTGGTCACTTCACCCCGCAGCAACTGGCTGCGGGCCAGATAGTCACCGAGTTGGTGCAAGGTGCTTTCGAGCGCGCCACCGGCTTCACCGGCGCGCACCATGCTCAGGTACAACGGGGAAAAGCTTTCGCCCTCCTCGCTCAGCGCCACCGACAAGGGTTTGCCGGCCTTGACGTGATCGCGGATGCGTTCGATCAGCGCGCGAACCCGGGGTTGACCAGGCTGGCGCAGCAGCAGGCCCAGGGAGCGCTCCAGCGGCTGTCCCGCCCCCAGCAACGTCGCCAGTTGCTGGGTGAAACTCACCAATGTCGCGCCTTGCAATGGCTTGCGCGTGCTGCGCAGCAGGGAGCTGCCTGCCGTTTCGATGTGCAACAACAACCAGCCGCGCTGTTGCAGAACCGCAATCGCGGCCGCCTGGTCGCCGGCTTCGAGCGTGCCCTGCTGGGTCACCCCCTGGCTGTCCAGGGCGCGGAATTTGAACAGGCTCACCCGCCCTCTCCACGGGTGACGCGCAGCACTTCTTCCAGGGAGGTGATGCCTGCCAGCGCCTGGCGCAAACCGTCTTCATACAGGGTGCGCAGTCCGCTTCGGCGCGCGGCCTGTTCCAGGGTGGCGGCGTCGGCGTGGCGCATCAGCAGGCTGCGCAGATCGTCGTTCATCACCAGCAATTCGGTGATGGCGCTGCGGCCGTGATAGGCGCCCTGGTAGAGCAGGATCGGACGTTGTTCGGTGAAGCGATCCAGACCGTGCTCCGCGATGAGTTCCGGTGGTGCTTCGAAGGCGACGCGAGTGGCCGGGTCCAGGCGTCGCACCAGGCGTTGCGCAAGAATGCCGCTGACCGTCGAGGCGATCAGGTAGCTCTCCACGCCCATGTCCAGCAGGCGCGTGATGCTGGCGGCGGCGCTGTTGGTGTGCAAGGTGGACAACACCAGATGGCCGGTGAGGGACGATTGGATGGCAATGCGGCAGGTTTCCAGGTCGCGGATTTCGCCGATCATGATCACGTCCGGGTCCTGGCGCACGATGGAACGCAGCGCACCGGCGAAGTCCAGGCCGATGGCGGGTTTGACCTGGATCTGGTTGATGCCTTCGAGCTGGTATTCCACCGGGTCTTCCACGGTGATGATCTTGCGTTCGGCGGTATTGAGCCGCGACAGTGCGGTGTAGAGCGTGGTGGTCTTGCCGGACCCGGTGGGCCCGGTGACCAGCAGGATGCCGTGGGGTCGTTCCAGCAGGTCCAGGAACGCGGCAAGACGCTGGCCGTCGAAACCCAGGTTGGGGAAGTCGAACTGCACGGTCTGGCGGTCGAGCAGGCGCATCACCACCGATTCGCCGAAGCTGGTGGGCACCGTGGACACGCGCAAATCCAATTCCTTGCCTTGGATGCGCAGCATGATGCGCCCGTCCTGGGGCAGGCGCCGTTCGGCGATGTCCAGGCGCGCCATGATCTTCACCCGCGAGATCACCGCCGCCGACGAGCTCGCCGGCGGAGCCTCGGCGTCATGCAGCACGCCGTCGATGCGGTAGCGCACCTTGAGCTGGTTCTCGAAGGGTTCGATATGAATGTCCGAGGCGCGCTGTTCCACGGCACGTTGCAGGATCAGGTTGACCAGCCGAATCACCGGCGCTTCCGAGGCCATGTCCTTGAGGTGTTCGATGTCCTCCAGCGAGCCGCCCTGCTCATCGAGGTTTTCGATCAGGGTACCCATGGCCGAACGCCCCTGGCCGTAATAGCGCTCGATCAGCGTGTCGACTTCCGTGCGCGGGCCAACGGCCAGCCACACCGGTACTTCGCAGGCATAGGCCAACGCCTGGAACGGATAAGCCTGTGCCGGGTTGGCCGCCAGCACACGCAGGCCATCACCGTTCCAGCCCATGGGCACGACCTGGTAGTGACGCATGAAACGCTCGCTCAACACCGGCAGGGGCTCAAGCACAGGCGGCGCGGCGTCAGCCAGCAGCAGCGGCGCGCCCAGCAACGCAGCCCAGGCACGGGCCAGTTCGACTTCGGAAACCAGCCCCAGGCGCGTGAGCAAGCCCAGCAGGTCGCCCCCCTCGGTGGATAAACGCCGGGCGCGCTCCAGGTCGAGGGTTTTCAACCCGGCGTGCTGCATCAACCACGCGCACACTTGATCGGTGTGCGGGATCTGCAGATGGCAGGCATCGATAGGCAATGACGACATGGTGTGGGGGTGTCTGGTTGCGCGAAAGTATGGCTAATTGCAACTAATGGCACTGTAGATACAGTGCCATTAGTTCGCTATGCCGCAGCCGAAGTTGACTCGGGTTATCGACTGGAAGTTGTAACGCTAGTTCCTGAATTAAGGAAACAAACTGAAAAGAATAGGCGATGGCTGTCCCGGTTTCCCGGTGCATGCACTGATTTAGAGCAGCCCGCACCCCTATCGGACTATTCGTTAGTTGCAATTAGCCACTTCGCTGATTATTCAAGGGTGAAACTTTACCCATCCCCCTGACAATTACGGCACTGTTTTATCAGCGCCCTCTGTACGCACTCAGAAGTCGACCGTTGCGGAGAGCAAATAAGTGCGGGGTGTCGACAAGGTCAGGCCCGGTTCGCTGTCATCCGAGGCGCCGGCAGAACTCCAGTAACGCTTGTTCGCGACGTTCTCGACGTTGGCCCGCAGGGTGACGTGCTTGTCGTCGACCTTGAACCCGTAGCGCGCGCCCACATCCATGCGATTCCAGGCATCGATTTGCTTGACGTTGGCCTGGTCCAGGTATTGCGAGCTGGAATAGATGCCCCGGCTGGTCAGGGTCAGTCCCTCAAGGGTGGGCACGTCCCATTCGGCGCCGAGGTTGACGTTGTATTTGGGCGTGGCCGGCGCACGGTTGCCGTCGAAAGTGCCATTGGTGGTGTGGGTCAATTCGCTGTCGATGTACATCACCCCGCCCAGCAGGCGGAAACCCTTGAGCGGTTCGCCGAACAGACTCAGTTCCACGCCCTGGTTCTGCCGCTTGCCGTTGGGGCCGAATACCCGCGAGGTGGCATTGGTTTCATAGGCCGGCTGCTTGATGCGGAACAGCGCTGCCGTGACCGCGAAGGCGCCAGCGTCATACTTGGCACCCACTTCCACCTGACGGCTGATGAAGGGCGGGAAGATTTCGTCCTCATTGACCGAGGTAGAGGGCGCGATCTTGCCCTGGCTCAGCCCTTCCATGTAGTTGGCATAGAGCGACAACGTGTCGGTGGCCTTGAACAGCAGGCCGCCGGAGGGCGAGACTTTTTCCTCGTCGTAGGCGGTGTCACCTTTGATGCCGTCCGCCCAGTCGTCCACCTTCACACGCTGCCAACGCGCGCCGAGGGTCAACAGCAGGCGGTCATCGAAGAAACCCAGGGTGTCGGAAAGGGCCACGCCGCTGAAGCGGTTTTCGGTGTAGACCCTGGAGTCAAAACGGGTAGGCCGCGAGGGTGTCGGCGTTTGCACCGGGTTGTAGAGGTTGCTCGGTGCCGCCGCATACCGGGCGCCGCCGTTTTCGAAGTCCATGTAGAAGTAGCTGGCGGCCAGGTTGATTTCATGGCTGACGGGCCCGGTATGAAACCAGTTGCGCACGCCGGCGGTGGCGGTGCGCACGTTCTCGTCGCGGGTGAAGTCCCGGGGCTGCACACTGAAATCCCCGGCGTTGTTGGTGACGGACACGGCGTGGCGCAGGAAGTCATGGTTGCTTTTGCGTGCACCCACGCCGCCATACAGCATCACGTTGTCGCTGAGGTCGAACTCGCCATTGAGCGTGCCGAAGGTGTCGTGGGTGCTGGCCTTGCTCCAGTGTTGCGCATAGTTGCGATGCACAGCGTTGGCGCTCGGCACCCGGGCATTCGGACCGACCTGCACGCGCTCCTGGGGCGCATCGGTGTCACGCTCGGTGCGGCCGATGTCGGTGGAAAGGCGCAGGCGCTCGCCGCGAAAATCCAGGCCGAGCACGGCCATTTCACGGTCGACGGTCTGGTGATCCCAGTCGGTGTCGCCGGCCTGCTTCACACCGTTGAAGCGCAGGCCGAACTGATTGCCCTCGCCGAAACGCCGCCCCACATCCACCGCACCACCGGCCTGGCTGCCGGAGGCCCAACTGCCGGTCAACGAGGTGATGGGGGTGTCGATAGCGCGCTTGGGTACCACATTGATGCCGCCGCCGACGCTGCCACGGGGCGAAATGCCGTTGATCAACTGGGTCGGGCCCTTGAGGATGTCGACGCGGTCGGCCATTTCCATATCGATGGTGTAGGTGGGCAATACGCCGTACAGACCGTTGTAGGCCACATCGCTGTTGAACAGGCTGAAACCGCGAATGGTGAACTGCTCGTAGCGCCCGCCGGCCGGGTTGGTGGCGCGCACCGAAGGGTCGCTGGCGATCAGGTCGCCGAGGGTGCGGGCCTGCTGGTTCTTCACCGTTTCCTGGGTGTAGGTGGTGATGCTGAAGGGCGTTTCCATGAAATCCCGGGTGCCCAGCAGACCCTGGGAGCCACGCCGCGCCACCTGGCCGCCGGTGTAGCTGTCGCCGTCGGCCAGGCCGGTGGTGCCAACAATGGCGGTGGGCGCGAGTTGCAGGCTGCCGCCCTGGGGCACCGGCACCAACCCATAGGCCCGCTCGCCCATGACCTGCAATTGCAGGCCCGAGCCTTGCAACAAACGCGCGAAGCCCTCCTCCACGGCGAACTCACCCGACAACCCCGTGCTGCTACGCCCGCTGACCAGCGCCGGGTCCACCGACAGGCTGACCTCCGCCAGCCCGGCGAAGCGGGTGAGCGCTGCGCCGAGGCTGCCAGCCGGAACCTGATAGCTGCGCCGGGTGGCGGAGTCTTCGGCCAGGCTGGCCGGGACGAACAGCGGGCTGGCACTGAGGCTCAGCAGCAGGCTCAGGTTGAGTAGCGGGCGCAAGCGTAACGGGAGGACTGCGGACATGGGGGGAAGCTCTCGATTTTATTCACTTGCCTGGAATGACCGACGAAGTGAAAAAAAGGGACAGGCTCTTCGCCCCCGGGCTAAAAAAACTTCAGTGCTTCGACGCCAGCAACCAACGATGAACCAGGCCGCCGACAGCGCCACCGAGCAACGGTACCGCCCAGAACACCCACAACTGGGAAACCGCCCAGCCGCCCTGGAACAACGCTACACCGGTGCTGCGTGCCGGATTGACCGAGGTATTGCTCACCGGAATGCTGATCAAGTGAATCAGGGTCAGCGCCAGGCCAATGGCGATGGGTGCAAAACCGGCCGGTGCTTTTTTATCGGTGGCCCCCAGAATGATCAACAGGAAAAACGCGGTCAGCACGAATTCGGTGACCACCACCGACAGGAACGTGAAGCCACCAGGTGAATGCTCGCCATAGCCATTGGTGGCAAAACCCGCGGTCACATCGAAGCCTGCCTTGCCGCTGGCGATAAAATACAACACAGCCCCCGCAGCAATGGCACCCAGCACTTGGCTGATGATGTAAGGCACCACATCCTTCAGCTCGATACGCCCACCGGCCAACAGGCCAATGGTGACCGCCGGGTTGAAATGGCCGCCGGAAATATGCCCCATCGCATACGCCATGGTCAGTACCGTCAAGCCAAACGCCAGCGACACACCCACAAAACCGATACCCAGTTCAGGGAACGCGGCGGCCAGCACCGCACTGCCGCAGCCACCCAACACCAGCCAGAACGTGCCGAGAAATTCGGCAGCAAGACGCTTTGTCATCATGAGACTCCTCCAGTGAATTCAAAACGTGGAGGCTAATGAGTGGACGCTCGCGCAAGCTGTAGGAAAAATCCCGCATTAGGCTGATGAATATAACCTTCACTATCAACCGGGATATCGAACGCTCAAGGAACACAGCAGCGTGGGATAAGGGAACGTTCGGCCTCCCTTCAGGCCAGTACCGCCAAGGCGTGTCGATACAGTGCGAGCCGATCGGACTCACCGTTGAGCCCACCATTGACCCTCTCTGTGATCGGTTGGAGCTGATTGAGGTCGGCCAGCTCATTCAAACCGTTGACGCTCCAGAACCGCGCTGCCGACAAGGCGGCATTTTCCGGCTGTTCGAGTAGCTCCGGATGGGTCAGCAAATCAAGACCCAGGGCATCGCCAATCGACTTGTAATTGCAGAGCCCCGTGATCTGGATCAACCCACGTCCCCGGTATTTCCAACCATCGCCTGACGCCTGCGGGCCGTTGCCCAAATGGGAGGCGTAAGCAATGTTGGCGATGGCTTCGGGGTTGCGCGCGACACGCTCAGCCAACGCCGGGTCAAAGCGGGACGGCCAGCTCGCCAAAAGGGCCTCTGCACTGTAGTCGAGGTTTTCCACCACCACGCACAGTTGTTCCGACTCGTGGCCTACCTGTGCAATGAAGGCGGCGGCTCGCAGCGGGGTATCGATGCCGAAGCGCGCCATGGCCATGTTGAGTGGGTCGATGTAACGGCAGGCCTCGTTACTGGAGCGGGGAAGGATTTGTTGGATTTGATCGGCTGTTATCAGCATTTTTCCAGTCTCCAGGCGTTGCGCGGGTGGGCGCTATGACTGGATGAACGCTGGGCGTGGGAAAGTGTGAATGTGGCAGGTGCAGTCTGAAAAGCAGATGGGCGCCGAGGGCCCGGATGGGTGTTGTAGAGTCATAAATGCAAAAGGGGACCCAGTACTTGCGTACTGGGTCCCCTCTTAAAATATGGTCGGGACGGAGTGATTCGAACACTCGACCCCTAGCACCCCATCTCCTTTTTCATACTTCTTGAAAGCTTCCAGAATTTTACTCTGGATTTTTCCAAGCTAGTATTTACTTGAGCTCCAGCGGTGTTCTGCTCTACAAGAGTCCAGTAACGTCCATCAAGAGCCGACGTTTTTGTGGGGGTAAAAGTAGGGGGAACCCATTTTATGGCAAAAATCACCATCAAAGAACTCGAGTCGCTGACCGCCAACGATGCAGGCCGAATCCTCCGGGAAGATGGCAATCTCGCGGGTCGAATTTCCCTGCGTAAGGACGGCGTGTCGGTCAGCTTTTTCTATCGCTATCGGTGGGGCGACCAGAACAAAGAATACGCCTGCGGGTCCTGGCCACGCAAATCCCTGACGGACATTCGCAAGGCCCGCAACCAGGCACGGGCACTCATTGATGAGCAAATCAATCCCAACGAGCACAAGAAAACTGCCAAGGCACAGGCATACGCCGCGGCTAACGTAGAGGCCGAACAAGTAAAAACGACGAAGGTGCAAACGCTGACCGTCCAGGATCTGGCCAAGGCCTGGCTGTTGGATGGCGTCGCGCGTAAAGATGGCAATGCCGAGTTGCAACGACGCTTTAACAAGGACCTTTTGCCAGCACTCGGCAAGACCGCAGTGAGCAGCGTCTCCGAACACGATGTTCGGGCGCTGATCCGCACCGTGGTCAACCGCGGCGCTCACCGGCAAGCCATCAGTTTCTTCGCCGACCTTTCCCAGATGTTTAGCTGGGCTAGAAAGCGCCAACCTTGGCGGGTCTTATTGATCGAGGGTGATCCAACTGAGCTGGTCGACATCTCCCCTCTGATCCCAGCTCACTACGAGGCAGAAAGAAGCCGCATCCTTTCCCCGGCGGAGCTGTTGGAACTGCACAATCGTTTCCAGCAAATGACCGCCGATTACGACGCCCTCCCCGCGGGACAAAAATACGACGGCATTCGGCCGCTAAAGAAGGAAACGCAGCTCGCGCTCTGGATTAGCCTGGGCACGCTGTGCCGGATTGGTGAATTGCTGCAGGCCGAATGGAAAAATATCGATCTGGACCAGCAGACCTGGTTCCTCCCCAGTGAAAACGTCAAGGGCACCCGGGGCAAGAAGCAGGACCACCATGTCTTCCTCTCCCCCTTTGCCCTGCATTTCTTTCAGGAACTCAAAACCCTGACGGGAGATTCACAGTGGTGTTTTCCCAACAAGCAGGATGAAGGGCATGTGGACGTGAAAGTGGTGAGCAAGCAGGTCGGTGACCGCCAGGCTCGCTTCAAAAACCGCAAGGCCCTCTCTAGACGGCGTCATGACAATACCCTGGTCCTGGCCGACGGCCAGAACGGCGACTGGACGCCGCACGACCTGCGCCGTACGGGCGCAACCATGATGCAGGCTTTGGGGGACAGCCTGGACGTCATCGATCGCTGCCAAAACCATGTGCTGGCCGGTTCTAGGGTGAGACGCCACTACCTGCATCACGACTATGCCGAAGAGAAGAAACGTGCCTGGAATCTGCTGGGCGATCGACTCAGTGCTGTGTTGTCCTCCGCCTACGAGCACCCTCCGGCCGAGTCGATGATTTCTTTCCCAGCCTATACCGAGAATGGATTGCTACCGACTTCATAAGTCGGCATCTTCAGTACTGAGTAATCATAGTTTCGTATGACATCGCCGAGCGCGCTATTTGGCTCGATTTCTGCCCATCATGACCGGCAAAAGTCGGCCAGCAGTTGCCAGTCGCACGTCTAAAAAAGTAGCGGCGATTCAGCCGCTGGCAACGAGCCAAAAGCAGGCACTCAACGCGTCTACTAAACCGGGGACGATTCACCTTGCGTAGTTAAACGAACTCCCACTTGTGCGGCAGCAACAGTGTAAGCCAGCCGCACATCATGGACGCAGCGCGAAGACTGCAATTTTAAAAGTGCGCGCTAAATTGCTAAGCTAATGGCACTCTGCTAGCGTCTCCTGACTTATAATCAGAAGGGAATCGTATGGACGCGCAGGGACAGGTACGCATCTGGCTACTTGAGCAGCCGGACTGGCTTCAGGAGGCTGCTGATCGGCTGCTTAAAAACGGTGATCTCACCCAGGATGACATTTCCCAGATTGCCGCACTGTTAAAAACGCCGTCAGGGCAGGCCGTCTCGAAACATCGAACATTCGATGAGCTAACACACGCTCCAGCTGGCTCTGTGCTCCGATTGCGAAGTATTGCAGACGTCACAGGAATTGAGAGCCTTGGTCCCAGGGCGCCTTTAGACTTTGGTACCGGCAATTTAACGGTTATCTACGGGCATAATGGGTCCGGCAAGTCCTGTTACACGAGGATTCTGAAAAAAGCGACAGGCAAAGCTCGCGCCAGTGATCTCAAACCAAACGTTTTCCAAGCGGCTCCAGCTTCCAGCAAATGCACCCTCAGCTTTGAACTGGATCAGTCATCGGAAAGCGTTGAATGGCATATCACCCACCCCGCGATTGAACAATTGCGGGAGATAGACATCTTCGATAGTGAAGAGGCGCTCCATTACCTGAAAAGCGAAAGCGCGGCCACGTACAGCCCGCCCATCATGGGTTTGTTCGAGAAGCTGGCCAATGCGACTGATTCGGTTAGGGACACCTTGCAGGCTGAACAAGATCAGCTTGTGAGCCAGCTCCCGGCTATCCCCGCTACCCTCAAAGACACGAGCGCCGGCAAGAGCTATCAAGGCCTTAGCGCGCTGGCACCATCAGCTGTCGATAATCTTTTACGCTGGACTCCAGAGAACGCAGGTAGTTTAGAAGCGCTCAATGAACGACTGAAGACCAGTGATCCCTCATCGCTTGCGAAACAGAAACGCGACACCTGCGTCCAAGTAACCAATATCGTCAAAGGCATCAAGATAGCCGTGGCGGCGTTCGGCGCTGAGCAGATCCAAACTATCCGCACTCAGCGATCAAACGCCCGTGACAAACGACGTATTGCGATCGAAGGCGCGCAGGCCAAATCAGCGATTTTAGAAGGCGTCGGTACGCCGACATGGAAAGCAATGTGGGAGGCGGCTCGCGCATATTCCCAAACGCCGTATCCGGACCAGCATTATCCAGTTACCGTGGACGGGCGCTGCGTGCTCTGCCATCAAGAACTATCGGCTAAAGCCCAAGATCGACTCAACGATTTCGAGCTGTTTGTACAAAGCCGCCTGGAAACAGATGCAAAGTCTGCCGAGCAAACTTACAGCGAAACTCTCCGTATGCTTCCTAACAGCCCGACGGAGGCCGAGGTACAGACGCAGTGCACTGCGGCAGCTTTGACCACGCCTGAGTGGATGGCAGCAGTGTGGGGCTTTTGGAGAGGTGTCGGAGAATCGAGGAAAGCCCTGCTGGATCACGAGCAGTCAGGCTTGGCGGGTACGGTCCCCGATGTAGCCGCGAATCTCCTTGTACTTGAACAATTCGCGCAGCAGCTGACTTTGGAAGCAGACCAATTCGATCAAGATGCGCTTCAGTTCGACAGGCCGAAAGCTGTCGCTGATAAAACCTCATTGGAGGCTAGCCAATGGGTTTCGCAGCAAAGTGAAGCAGTCAGGAAGGAACAACAGAGGCTCAAGGACCACAAGCTGCTCGACAAGCTGAAGACTAGTGCAAGCTCTCGTCGTATCTCTAACAAGGCAACCGAAATCTCCGAAAGCGTGGTTACCGAGTTATACGTCAAGCGCTTCAATGATGAGCTGCGTGCTCTAGGTGCCACCCGAATTCAGGTTGAGTTGATAAAGACCAGAACCACTCGGGGTAGAGTGCTTCATCAACTCAAACTCAAAGCTCTCAAAAATGGTGATCACTCGCCTGACAAAGTGTTGAGCGAAGGTGAGCGTAGGATCATATCCCTTGCAGCTTTCCTTGCGGACGTTACCGACAAACCAGGTGTCGCCCCTTTCATTTTCGATGACCCAATCTCGTCGCTAGATCATGATTTCGAATGGAAAGTCGCATGCCGATTAGCTGAATTGGCTAAAGAACGGCAGGTCCTTATTTTTACGCACAGGCTTTCGCTTTACGGAGCGATGGATGACGTTGCCAAGAAAGTTGGTGATTCTTGGAAGAAGGATAACTTCCAGCAAATGTGCATCGAGTCCTTTGGTGGAGCATCAGGACACCCTGCTGATCAAGCAGTGTGGAATAGCTCGACGAAGACCGCAAACAACATCCTGCTGACTCGCGTCAGGGACGCCAAGAAAGCGGGCGAAGATTCAGGTGCAACTGCTTACTATGCCTTAGCTCAAGGTATCTGTAGCGATTTCAGGAAATTAATCGAAAGGTCGGTTGAAGATGACCTTCTGTTTAAAATCGTCGTACGCCATAGGCGCGGCATTTCCACAGATGGTCGTCTGCCTGCCCTTCTCGGGATCACCCGTGAGGATCTTCAAAAAATTGACGAGTTGATGACCAAATACAGCTGCTTTGAGCACAGCCAGTCTGATGAGATGCCGGTACAAGCTCCAGAAGAGCCCGAACTGAAAGCCGACATTGAATCGCTCAAGCAGTGGCGAGATGACTTGGAAGGCCGAAGGAAAAAGGCAGCTTAAACTCAGAAACCACGCAGAACAATCATCTGATTGCGCCGCTTGGCGAGCGGCGCAATCAACACGATTAACGGATTGACCGTTCGCTGACGACGACTTGGGGTAACCATCCGGGCATCCCACCTTGCGCTGAGGTGTAAGCGAACGGTGAACACGCCTACCGATCTCCCAAATTAAGGGCGATGGTGTCCGCTTATTTTTAAGCGGACGCGATAGCCCTTAAATGCGCCAACGAAGCTCTTACTCCAAGTCGTTCAAAGCCCAGGTTGTCCAGGAATGCCTGCAGCCCGGCGCCTCCATTTCCAGCGTGGCCATCAGTCATGGCATCAATGCCAACGTGATCCGTAACTGGCTACCACTTTTCCGAGATCAACTACCCGCAACCCTGTCGGCGTTTGTTCCGGTAAAGGTCGCCCCGAAAAGGCAGGCCGAGTCATCGGTGATCATCGAGCTGCCATTTGGCGAGCACACCATCACGGTGAAATGGCCATCTTCCGATCCCGAAGGATGTGTCAGTTTTGTCCGTGGACTTGCTTCGTGATCCGCATCGACGCAATTTGGCTGGCCACCGAACCGATGGATATTCGCTCCGGCACCGAGTAAGCGCTCGCCCGGGTCGTGGCTGTCTTCGGTGCGGCGCAGCCGCACTGTGCTTATCTCTTTGCCAACCGCCGAGGCAATCGCATGAAGGTGTTGGTGCACGACGGACTAGGCGTTTGGTTGGCGGCACGGTGTCTGCATCAGAGGAGGTTTTCCTGGCCGAGTAATCGGCATGGCGACCTAATGGAGCTGAATTCTGAGCAGCTCCAGGCATTGGTGGTATCTATGTCGAGGATGTGATGGAGGGTAAAGAAACCATCTACCAATTGATAAAGCCGGAAACTCAAGCCACCATAACTGCACCTGGTTCAGCATTACTGTACTTAAATACGTCGTCAAAGAACGCTAATCCAGCATGAGTCAATACCAGATTGCCTTTTGCATTCCTGTAGGCGATCCCACGCTGCTCGAGATTTTTCCTAACTGCAGATGCAAGAGCCTCCCCTTTCATGTTGCTGGCAGACATGACATCTTGTTTGTCTTCTCCCTTCCCGATCTCCTCCATGATCCCATCAGACACACCAGCTTCCCCGTCGCGCAGAATATCAAGCTGGTAGCCCTGTTCATGCAGTCCGCGAGCAAGGATCAACAGCAGAACCTGTATTTTCCTGACCACCTCGCTGTACTCCTCATCGCGCTCGACTGAACGGATGTAGATAAAGCCATTCCGCATCACCAACTCAAACCCGATGTTCAAGTACAAGGGCTTGTAGCTCTGATCGTAGTTATTGAGCATCTCTTCGAAGAGCGGGTTGGGTTTTATTTCACCATTCTCGTAGGTGTCTTTGTTGATCACCTTCCCCGACATCAACTCTTTGTAGATGGCTTGGCTAAGCTGTTGTCTCACTGCCCTGCTCCTCGATCCTCAATTTGTAATAGGTCAACTTCTGCCTGTCATCCTCAATCACCCCTAACTGGAATCGAGGGGTTAGCACAATGTCCTCTCGGTGCTTTAGCCAAGACACGCCTTCCACTAGGTCAGCAATTTCGTAGTCGCTGATCTGCTGGGCCAGATGTGCGTGAAGCGACGCATGGGCGTCAGGCCCAACCTGAACATGCCACTCATCTATCAGCCTTCCAATTAGTTTTCTGCGCACGTCTAAAGCACGCCTGGCTTTGAGCACGTCCTCTCCCACTGGCTCAACAGACGTTGTTGTTACTTGGGTATTTTTAAGTGAATCCAGGCTACTCCGCAGATGCTCCTGAATGTGAAGCCAATGGTCTACGTTGTGCCATTCAATCTTGCTATCGGCTCTCTGCCTCTTCATGCCTTTGAAGGTAGAGAAACGCTCCAGTACCTCATGATCTTTAGGGATGAGGTTGCCCCTTAGTTTCCCGTCATGGAGCTCCCGACAGGCAGCCAGTAGATCGTTGAAAACACTCTCAACCTGGTCGTACTCACGACGCTGACGTTCATTCTGATGCACGTAGCGCTGCAGAGACTTGCTGATGACCTCCACGTCGTAGCGATAGGAGCGAATGGATGCCACTGCATAGAGAACCTGCTGACCCAATTTTGGCAACTTGGCATCGCGGAACATCTCGGATATCCGCAGCAAGGCAGTGAGTGCCGGCAGGCCTTTCTTCAGAGGTTCCCTCTCGTTGAGGAACTGCAATGTGGGGAGAACATGCCTACCGTAGATTCGGGTGATCGCCTGCAAAGCACCGCGAGCCTGCTTCACCTCGTCGAGGTTCTCAAGGCTCATCACTTCGACGATCTCCGCCAGGCGAAGAGTCTGCCCCTGAAGACTGTCCACGTTCTCCTTGATCTTCCCTTGAGCGTAGCGGATGCGTTCCCGGAGTAGCTTAAGCTCATCCTCGAACGTGTCGTTCCCCTGCTCAATCACTGTCAAATCGCGAAGCTTTTCAAGACTATCATTGAAGCTGTCGCACAGCGCCTCAAGATCGGCGCTACTCAGCTGTCGAAGACGCGATCTATCAAAGTGGCGAAATAACTCGATCAAAAACGGGGCGAAGGCAATGACTCCTCGCTTGGTGTCATGGTGCAATATCAGGCTTGCTCGGACGAGGTTACGCACGTCGAAGGCCGCTTCAATTTTTTGCCGATCGGACTTACTGTCTCCCAGCGAATCAAGCAGCTTCATCACTTGGGACTCGTACAGGCGAGTTGACACTTCTTCGCCAGCCGAGCCTTCATCCATGATGTCGATAAGATCAAGAAAAATGTGCTTATGCTCGATCATGAGCATGACCGTTTTGTCTGCTGCAACGATCATCCGGCAGTGATCTCCGCAACAGCATCGGCGGGATCTTTCTTTGTTCTCAGCGACTCGCTTTCACCTGTGTAGATCACTCGACGTAAGTGGCTGTATGCCCTGTCGGTGGCGAGAAAATGCGAAAGGTCGATGTAGTTTTCGATTACTTTCGCGATAGTAGACGTCGGCTCCGGCGTTGCCCCGAACAGCACGAACCCTTCTGACTCAGCGATGCCACGCGCAGCCTTCAGATTCAAGTGGCTCAGATTCGACAGCTCATCCATTACCAATGGCAAACAGATCTGTGTATTCGCAACCAGCAGCCTACGCAGAAGAATCGATAGCAGGCGGCAGTTAATCATTGCCGTAGTACCGTTGGATTGATCCTCTTCGGTGTACTTGTCATGCCCACGCTTGCGGTACCGATATCCAACCCGATCAATCAGTAGGCTCATATCCAGGGTGGTCCCCCGACGGCCACCGTTAACAAAGAACTCGGTACAGAAAGCTCGTAATCGTTCATACAAGCGCTTCTCGTGGAGCCCGGTTGTCATGAGGTTTATGGAGTCAATATCGACCAACAGCTCTTCGAAATGGGGATTCAATACGCAGTAAATCTCGATCGCCTCGAGGTCAGACACACTGAACTCCGAGAGCTGGTCATCTACCTCTTTCTCGAACTCCTTGATCATCCTTCTGGCGTGTTTGATTTCGTCGATTTGAATAGAGGTATTCGAGTTATGCGCGGTGACCTTGGCCTGGTAGGTCTGCTGCTCACCTTCCAAGGTGCCAAACATCGCCGCGAAAGCTCTCCGACAGCTACGCATCCGACTCAAGTCATGGAAAGCATGGTAGCCAAAGTCTCTGCCCTCTTCGCCCAGCAAGTTACGTTTCAGCAGTTCATCCAAGGCCACTTGCAGAGCTTCTCTGCTCTTGGCTACCTCAGAAGCGAACTGGGAAATCTCCTTGATCTGGCTAGGGTGAAAGAAAGTATCGCGAGCTTTCAGCTTCATTTCGCGGATCGAAAGGAATCCTAAAGTGATCTCAGCTACGTTCCGGATCTGCTCAAGGTAATTGCGCAGATCTTCGTTTTCCTTCCTGACCCTGGCGAGCACTTCTTTTGCGCGCTCAACCTGTACCGCTAGGTCCTCCAGCTCGCCGGCGGCATCCGCCACACTCTCATGTAGCTTGGCCAACTCTACCGTCTGTTCCCCCACCTCAAGTTCCAATGCTTTCTGCTGCTCGCGCATGTAGCCATGCCGACTGAGTAGTTGAACCTCTTCATCAATTTCAATCCGCTCGCGGGTCAGCTTCTTAGCTTTCTCCTTGGCCTGCTCAGCAGTCAACTTACTGTCATCGTTTAGGCGCTGAATGAGGTCATCACAGTCCTTGATATCGTCATCCAGTTTGATCAGGTCTTGCTCGTGCTGCTTCCTTGCTCTGGTCGGGTCGAAAGACATGAAACCAAATGAGGTCTCCTGGCTCAGGAAGCTGATGAAAGAACCTCGCTCCTGGAATAGGCAGCCAAACTCTTTGATGGCTTGCTTCTGGTCAGAGTTGAGTCGAGGAGTCAACTTGGTGAACAGCGTAGAGTTCAAGCTACTCAGAACCGACGCACTGTGACGATCGACCTGCTCGAGAACAGTTTCCACATGTTCATCAAGAATTTTTCGGAGTTGGTCGCGCTGATGGAAAAGACTGTTCTTATTCCTGATCGCCTGGGCTAGTTGTTCAGCGCTCTGAACCTTGTTTGTCAGGGTCTCGATCTCTGCGGTCAACTCTGCGGAGAGATCGGATAAAAGCTCGCGGACCTCATGCTCTGTTGTGCCAGGGTAACGCCGAAGAATCTCGCTGACCTTGAATAGCTGCTTTTGGACACCGTCCAGATCCTTATGCCGGAGACTCAGTGCTCCAGCCAGCTTCAGATACTCAGCCTTGACCAGACCGTGGTGCTGTCTCTTAGCTGAGTGAGCCACATCAAGAGCCTGATATCTCTCGGATGCTGCCTTAACATCATCAAGAATGCTGGACTGCCTTTCAGCCAAGGCATGCTCAACATCGACGATACTCTGAACGATCAGTTCGGATTTCGTCTCAAACAGTTGGAACTGGTTATCAAAGCTCTCCCAAGACCTCCGCGCGCTTTCTATGTCCGCCAGGCGATCGCCTTCTTTTTTCAGGTTCTCATAGTCATCGAGGATCTCGCTCAGGCTGACACTCAGCTCTGCATTCTTACGGTCCTTATCCCCCTCGATGATCGTAGCGATAGTATCCGGCAGAGTGCGGCTGTCCTTCGCCCCAATGTCGAAGGCCAGGTGGATTAGCATCTTCCACGCTTCGATCTCGCGTGCTGTACCGCCATTCCTAAGAGGCAGCAAGCAGAATCGGCCCTCCTCACGATTAAGAGCCTGTTGACCGAAGAGCCGCTGGCGAATGACAGCACCGTCGTTCATTGCCTCCCCGCCCCGAGCTCGGAGATCCGAAAGCACACCAGAAAGTGAGATGCCTTCTATCGGAGCCCCCATGCCTCCATTGATGGGCGACTCAAGGTCCCAAAACATGTGCTGGATATCGGCATACATGCAAGGTACTGCCATACGGCCGTATGAGAATGGTCGATTCCCTCGGTGCAGGACCAAACAGAACGGGCCGTGCATGTTCTCTGCTTCGAGGATGATGAAGGAGTGGTTTTCCGGGAAATAGTAGCTGTAGCTAGCATCAGTCGAGTAGTACGTCCCGGCCGGCCCCTTGAAGGCGAATTTCTTAGCGCAGCTCTTGAAGTTCTCGTGTGGCAGCAAAAAAAGCTTCAATGCATTCAGCATCGAGGTCTTTCCGAGGTTGTTCTGGCCACACAAAGCGGTGTGCTTGTCCACGCGGATTACGGTGTAGGCATAGGCAGCACTGTTAACAAAAATCAGCCTGTGGAATTTGTATACATCCTGGAACGCAGAGGAATCGCTCAACATCATCAGTCCCTTGTCGTTGTCGACATCAAATAGGTTTCCTGCTCTAGCGCTTTTTGGCTGTCTCGCATAAGTCCGATCAGCTCATTGGTTTCCTTGGATAGACCAACGAACTCAAGGAGATCTTGTCTCGTTTGCTGATTTAGTGAGTATTTGGAAGCGCTTAACCGGTGTGCGATATCATCAGGGTACACAAACACGACCCGGTGCCCGTCTGGCAGCCCTTTGAGAAGGGTTCGATACATTGTCAGTCCACCTAAGTCGACATCAAAAAGGCAGTACAGCCTCTGGTATTGGCTGAGAAATGGCATATTCAGTCTGTTGGTGATCTGATTACCGGCGCTGAAAATGACATCGAAACTTTCACTTTGCTCAGCTACGCCACAGTCGGCCAGGATGTCGACGGTCTGTTTGAGAGCTAGGAAATTCTCGAGATTTTCCACCAGCAACGCCGCTGGCCGGAGAGTGTTAGGTGCTTCCCATCCATGCTTGCTCAGAAGAACTACGCTTGGATGAGGATGGACCATGCTTCGTGTTATCAAAAGCGAGCCGCTTACTGCTGCTGCGTGGCTACTTCCGTCCAAAGCAGCACCAATACGACCCGCAACTTCTGATGGAGCGTGTTCACGAATCAGCTCCGCAAAGCGATCCTCACGCAAGACAGCCACCTGATAGCTGCTCTTTCCAATTTTCGACGTTGAAAACGTATCGAACAGATAGCCAGCACCTTTGCCATGCTTCTTCAATTCCTTAGCAAAAGCCTCAAAGTTGATCGGCTGACCAGAGCTGATTGAGTTCAGATAGGTGTAGATCCTCGACATTGCATCCCTTGCGCTCTGCGAAACAAGTGAAACCATAAGGTTTCTTGGCTGAAGCATATACCGCTCGTCGCGGCTACCGAGCTAAACGGCCCACCCGATTGAGCTGCCGCATACATGATGCGCCAGTCACCGAGCAGCTCTATTTCTCTGAAAGCATTCCAACGCATCCTTTGGGTTATTCGCAGAACACACCTGATGCAATGCCCGTTGGACTTCATACTCAGCGTATTCCTTTACCATCAACCCACACCTCCTTAGAAATTCCATTCGGACCATCACCATAAAGGCATATTGAAATCACTCCCCCTCCATGGAGAATCGCCTGCACTACTTTTCCACCATGGATAGCCGTCTCGTGTAACGCCTTCGCGGGTAAAAGTATCCAAACAATACCGTTGGGTGACTGCCTAAAAATTGCTGCTGCAACTCGACCGTTGACGGCATCCTCAGACTGCCTTCAGCTTTTGACAACAGGCAGCAATAGGCCCGAATCGGTCTCTTAGTCGGAGCTAACAGCCCTGCCGAAGGCAGGTCTGTTAAACCGTAGAGGATAAAATGTACGAGCATCCGCATCTGAATGCCGAAACTGTGTGAGCAAAAGAGCTAGAGCGCTACCAGCTCGGCGATTTTTGCCGCAACCACCGCCATTGAATCTTCTGCAGTGTCCAAGCCGCTTCGGGAGGCGAGCAAGGGACTTACATTGCGGAGAGCTTCATACGTCGTGTTGTGCACAATGGGAACGAGCTGGTTACCCGCCAGGAGTGCCGAAAGTTCTTTGTCAGCAACACTCTCTTTGGGAAGGCGCGTCAGCAACGCGGGAGTGACCAGCACAAGCCCAATTCGCGAATTCGCTAAGCCCTTGTCGATTGTGCGCATCATTGGAACACCGAGACCTAGGTCCCTCTCGCTAAACCAAACTTTGACACCAGCCGCCACGAGCAACTCGTGCAGCTCTTTGGCAGGTCCGTGCCGATCGTCCCATGCGTGGCACAGGAAGACGTCACGAAGGTCAGGTTGCTCCGCTGCTCGCGTCTCAACGGTTTCGCGAATTGGAGTGAGGGACTGCACCTGGGCCGGTGAGTACGATACGGATGAACCTGGTCTCGACCAGCGCGGCTTTGAACTGCTGCTGGACCCGCCACCACCACCGCCGCCACTGTTAGCATGGCTACCTCCATTGCCGACCGAGGAGGAGTAGGACGAGCCATAACCGTCATAGCGAGAACTACTGCGGGAACTGGTGCGATAGCGGCATGCAGGACAGGCAGCGGCAGCGGCCGCTGAGTTATGTCCACGTACTGGTGCTGTACATCTAGACATGTCGTAATCCTTTTATATGGGGAGCGACTAGCCCCAGGGCACAAAACGTGCCCTGAGCTCTGTTAAGCGACTAAATCAACTGCTCGTTTTTGGTCGAATGACAATGCGGAACGGTTGGCCGTTAGCACGTCGAATCACCTTCCCCGATTTGGTGGTGATCGTCATGCGATAAATGACCTCGCCTTCCGCCTCGGGCTTTTCGAACATCTCAAGCTGGGACATAAAATGTCTCCTATGAGGTGGCTCGAACACAGAACTCGCTCCCTTGCGGAGGGAGCCCATAGGGGCTACCATCCACAAGCTTTTTCCACAAAGCGCGAGAGACATCTGGAACCAATTCAGACGTCTTTTCCCAAAGGCCGGTCAAGTTCGTACCTTGACCGGCCTTTCTGTTTCTGGCGTTCTGACATCCCATCCAAGCGTACTTTTTGAATCGCCTAAGGTGCTATGGATAGATATGTATCACAACCATAAACAAACCATATCATAATCATTTTGATGACGTCAAGCACTCGTGTGTTATCATTGTTGCTAGATGCGCCCGATCAGATATTGGATATTCAGCAGGACAGGTAAGAAGGCAAGACGGAGAGCAAATGATTGATTTGAGCGAATACAGCCAAGCGCAACGGGAGCGCCTGGTGTACATAGATTTTCGCCTGTACTTCACGGGGGCCGTTTCACGAACTGATCTCATGGATCGTTTCGGGGTGGGCGCGGCGGCTGCCACCCGCGACTTCGCGCAGTATCGGGAGATTGCTCCTGAGAACACTGAGCTGGACACTGTGACCAAGCATTATGCGATACGCGAGACGTTCTCGCCTCTAATCGTGCACTCGCCTGAGCGCGTGCTCACGGCGCTTTCCCAAGGGTACGGATACGGTCTAGATGGAGAGAAGCCACTCATTCTGAACGAATCCATTTCGCTGCTCAGCAAGCCAAAGGTAGAGGTTTTGGCGCCGATCTCGCGCGCGATCAGCCTCAACCAGGTGGTAAAAATCAGCTATACCTCGGGGTCGGGCGAGTCTGAGCGGGAAATCGTGCCGTTCGCGGTCAGCTGCGATGGCTTGCGCTGGCACGTCCGAGCGTACGATCGGAAACGCCAGAAATTTGTGGACTTCGTTTTGGCTCGAATCGGTACGGCTCAGACTCAGTGGGGGGCTAAACCCAAGAACGACGAAAACCAAAAGCACGATGATCAGTGGAATAGAATGCTGGATCTCCCGCTCGTGCCGCACCCTGATAAGAATTATGCGCAGATTGTGATGCTCGACTACGAGATGCCTGGCGGTGTGCTCAGACTTCGAGTGCGCGCAGCGATGGCTGGGTACGTCCTACAGCAATACCACGTGGACTGCTCACCCGACCACAGCATTGAAGACAATGCATACCGCCTATGGCTCAGTGATCCCTTGGCTCTCTATGGGGTAGAAAGCTCAATGTTCGCGCCGGGATACAGAAGCCCAAATGGAGACTTGGGCGGGAGCGATAAAGTTGGAGCCAGTTGAACGAGCTGCGCTTTGAATGCTTGACCTAGATCTCAGTAACAGAGGGGTTCTTGGGGCTCATTGTGCTGGGGCGACCATAGATTTTATGGCTCCCCCTCAAGGCATCAGCTAAACCGACTCAGCAGCTCATACCCCACGTAGGCCATCATCGATCCGAAAAACACGGCCAAAGTGATCGTCAGCTGACGTAGCTTGGCTTGGCTCTGATCAAGGCGGGCGGTCAGGGCGCCAGTATGCTGATTCAACGCCCCGATGATTCTGGCCTGCCCGTCGGACAGTGTGTCAACCAGCACCTTACTGGCCTGCAGTTTTTGGTCTGACTGCGCTTGTGACTGTAGTGAGGCGTCTTTCATGCTATTGAACAGGACTTGATGCACAGCAAGAGTGGCCTTGTGTTGGTGCTCCAAGCGTTGGCTAATCTCTGCTACAGCTGCTTTCAAACCAGAGGCTATTCACGCAGACACCGAATTGACCCACGTGCCGACGCAAGACTGCCCCACCTCCAAATTGGTACAAATCCAGCGTAGGCGAAGGTTCGAGAGGAGTCAGATTGGATCAGTGGCATTTCGGCAACTGGATCAAATCGGCGTCGCACGAACATGTAGTGCTCTAGAAAGTCGCCGTTCCGTCGTATCACTAGTCGTTTCATCAAGCGAAGTGTGCCTCGCCAGCACGCGAGCCTTCGGGCATGATCAGTTCGGAACTGCAATCGTGTTGTTCGAGCGCTGACGCCAGGATGAATACGCATGGAATGCTTCCACATCGACGAAAGTGGCTACACCGGATTCAACTTACTCAATCCTGAGCAACGCGTTCAGGGAGCGACTGCCGTAGCCATCACAGGTGATGAGGTGCCACGACTTAAAGAACATTCCGTTCCGGACAATGATTCCGGAATCAGGCCTTGCGCCGATGAATAACCTAACTGAATCAACAGCAGCCCTACTCTATGGTCCCTTACGCGCTAAGCGCCGCGGTTAACCGCCAATACATCACAAATTCTAGGAGCCAAAATGGCGTACGTGGTGGCTATGCTTGCAACCCGCTGGGGAAGCGAGCTGGGTGGATTAAACGTCTTCAACAAAGGCTTAGCGGAAGGTATGACTCAGGCCCTGCCGAAAGGCAGCAAGACGATCTGCTTTGTAAATCAACAGCCAATTGTGGACAGCAGTTCAGTCGCCATCGAACTTATCGAACATACGACGTTCAACGCTTCCACGCTCATGGAGGACATTGCCAAACGCTGCAAAGAGTTCGAGCCAGAAACGTTACTGGGAGTACTAGTGGTTGGACACGATTCCATAACAGGTCGGGTGGCCATCGACTGCGCCAAGGAGCTTAGTGAGCACCTTGGAAGTGGATTTAACGTCAAATCCGCCGTGATTGGTCACATGGACTACTCGGCGTACGCCTTCATGAAAAGTCAGAGCATGCAGGATGTGGTCAATCGCTCCACAATACAGCGAGACATCATCGCGACCGCAGATTGTGCTTTTGCGGTGGGCCCACTATTACAGCGCAACTTCGCATCAGCACGAAGCGCTACGCACCGCCCAAGATCGCCAGTTAGGCCATTAATACCGGGCGTAGACAAAGTTGATTTTCAGACACACGACTCCCGCGTTGACCTGCACATTTTTATCTCGGGACGTCTTAACCGTGACGATGACCCAATAAAAAACTCGGTATTAGCTGTTCATGCGTTGGCAAAGGCATACGAGCGTGGACGTGCAATCAATGCTGAAGTGTGGCGCGCGCGTGGTCAATTATTCGCCTGGGGAGTTGACCCCGATTCTGATCAAACCGCGCTAGACGAGTTAAAGGAGATAGGCAGTAGGGGCGCAGCATTTGCGTTACACGCTGAACCGTTCTCTGACGATCAGGTAGCTCTGCGTCGTCGATTAGCCCGTTGCCATGTTGCACTGATGCCGTCGTGGCATGAGGGGTTCGGACTGAGCGGTTGGGAAGCCCTTTGTGCAGGCGTCCCGCTCGTGTGTTCGGCTCAGTCGGGGCTCGCTATGCTGCTCGAAGATCTGAAGCAGCAATTCCCAGAGATGACATTCAGCAGTGTCGAATTCGTCAATATCGGGGGCAGCACGACCTCAGGCACCCCCAATCCAGCGGACATCGAGAGTTTTGCCGACGTGTTGCTCGAGATCATGACTGACCTCGAAGAGCGTAAGAAGGCTGCTATTGAGCTGGCAAAACTAATCAAACGTGAATTCAGCTGGAAGCGCTGCGCTTCCGACTTACTTGAGGGCACTGGCTGGTACTTACCTGGATCCGTTCATTGGGCATCCCGACAGGCCGTGGGGCAAAAGCAGGAGGAGTCTCGTCTTGTGTTGGAGCGTATTCTCAGTGATCTACACCATCTGGATCTCGAAGAGGATTGGGGCGATTTAACGACTGCGTTCAACAACCTTAGTGATGCCGGCAAGAGCGTCAATGAAGAGAGTAAAGCCGAGCTGCTTATGAAGCTGCGCGCTATCGGCAGCACTATTGGCAATCGCATGGCCGCCACGAGTCCAACGGAAGAAGCTGCGAGAGAGTCTGGACGTATGGACGTGTGTTGGCGCTTCATGGCGGCATGCTCCAACATATGCTTAAGCTTTAGGGAGTTTTCGGAGTCCTTTCCAGAGGCCATGCTGCAGGTGATCTGGAAGGATGAATTTTTAATAAAGGAATTGTTTTACTACGCCTCAGACTTTGCCGAAGAGTTCTCGCACCAGGCGAGCGAGATTGCACCAAAGTTCTTCAAGCCTACACAGTTACCCGGTGCGGCGACCTCATTTCCCACTCGGCTTGCACGCCTTGCCAGCAAATATCCAGAACTCAAGCAGCTCTTTACAAATATTGAAAGTGACCCAGCATTCGCGCTCGAACACGCGCGCTGCGTGAAAGTAACACGAGAGGCGCATGACATTGCTCTAGCAATCGTAGGCGACCCTGGACTTGCGTCGACAGCACTAGCATTAATGGCGTTGGGCTTAGAACCGGCCCGACAGGTGGCCGATCAGACTGTCACTTTTTTCAAGAACTATTATCCGGATGCGGGCAAGGTCAAGGGTCATTGGCGTGGTGACAAGCGCGTCTTTGCAGCGCTTGCTACAGCAAGCCTCCCGACGCAGGTGCTTCTCAAGGTCCTGCATAGCATGGCCCTTGATGAAGATGAGAGTATTCGTTGGGCTGCATTGCATCTCGCGTTCTCACACACCTTGCGGCGACGGCTGGACGCTGCCATTGCTGCAGGGAGCCTCTGCATCGAAAGCTCCCTTAACGAGGAGCTAGGTAAAATTGTGGACATGGCTGTCGGAGCCGACAAGGGCCATCCATGGCTACATCGGGAATTCCTGACTCATTATTTGGAGGAGCGTGCATCGGCTTCAGAGGCCGGTAATCCAACTCTTTTGAGCGTCTTGGATTTTCCCGTGGCCAGATGGTTGATTGGTCCCGTCGTGGGTGGGACAGCGCCTCAACTCCGCGGCCGGACCCATCCGGAAGTGGCTGATACACGTACCGACACCCTACAGGTTGTGAAACGCATACTGCTCGTGTTGCCCCCCATCGACGATGATGAGTCGGGCGCATCACGAACTAGCACTCCTGCGCTAGGCCTGGGCCTGCTGGCGTCTCATCTCGCAGCGCAAGGCCACGACGTGCAGATCGCTGACTGCCACAGGTTCCCGAAGCTGCGCGCTGAAGTGTTGAGCCTGGCGCGAACTTTCGATCTGATTGGATTCAACACTGTGTTTTCCACCATAAGATCAACAATGAATATGCTCGTCGATATTCGCAACCGGACACATAGTACGACGCTGGTAATTGGTGGTCCGGCAGCCAAGCTCAATGCCTGGCAGTTCTCTATGGTGCACACGGAGGACGCCCAGGCAAGCTGGGACTTTGCCGTTTCGACCAATGCAGTAGAGAATCTGTCTACACTAGTGGCGAGTTTGAAAACTTCAGGACAGTGGCCTGCAGCGCAAGGCATTACTGCCAACCTCAAGAGCTGGAACGTCATAGGTCGCGGCATCCAACGATGCAACACGCCGCAGCAACCATCGCTGGAATCGCCGGGGACTGCATGGTCGGATGTTTTGCTTGATCGCCGGATCTATCGCGTCGGCGATAGCCAATATGAGCCGGCCCGAACAAGGTCGAAGTCGCAGACGTTCCATGAGGCTCATCTGGTCATGTCGCAGGGGTGCGACTGGAACTGCGCCTTCTGTACTGAACGCAGGGATAAGAGCGGAGGTGAGCAACGCCGCAAAGTCGGACATGTACTCGCCGAAATTCGCAATCTATCTCTGCAGCACCAAGATATTCGGATTCAGTTCATTGATGACAACTTGCTACCGCAGATAGCTTCGGATGCGAAAAAGGGCGACAACAATGCCAGATACTCTGGGCTCGCATGGGCTAGCGAGTTTCTAGATGGCCTAGAAAAAATCAAGAAAACGACTGGTGATTCTTTTGGCTGGCGTGGAATCTTCCGCCTTGAGGACTTTTTTTCCTACGATCTGGAACTCGACGACTTCATAGACCGATTGCAACGCTCAGGATGTCGCATGCTCGCATTTGGCGTTGAGCATGGGAGCGAGGATCAACGGAGAAAAAATAAGGCAGCGAGTGAACTCGTCACCAATGCCAAAATTTCAGAACTGTTCCTTCGACTTCACTCAAAGGACATTCTCACAAAAGCCTATTTCATGCTTGGCGGCCCATGGGAGACGCAGGAAACTGCACTGCAGACCATTGATTTTGCCGTTCAGAGCGGCGTGACGCTGGCATATTTCGCGCTATATAAAGATTTCGCTAAGGCTACTAGTGTTCTGAGCAAAGAGCAGCAAGTAGGAGATCCAAAAGCTAAAGGCTATATTTATTACGATCGACTGGCGCTAGATTGGGACCAAGCATTCGCTCACGCACAAGCATTCCCTGACGAAATGAGTGGGCATTGCGCAATGACTAGCGGCCCTATAACTCCGGAGGAGCTGGAGTGCTACCGGCAGCTTTCAGCACTGGGCTTCCAATTTACGGACTTGGTCAAGTACAACGACTTTCACAATGAGGACTCCGATGGCGGCAATCTCCTACGCAGCATGACATGGGGCTCACCGTCGGAATACTTCAATACTGTACAACAAGCCTACCGGAAGTTTTACTTACGACAGAAATTTGTTGAAGACTACGGTATATTACTGGCGCACGGTTACTGACTTTAACCTTGAGTTTTGTATTTACGGCTCAATAAAATATTTTAGCAGACAGAATCCGACATACGCTTTCGGCACTTTGAAAGAAGCCGTCGACAATCAAATCTGAGAAGGTATCGTGACTTAAGTAGAACCGCCTCAAATCAACAGTTGGTGCTCAGGATAGATCACTCTCTCAAGTATTAGTTTGAAGAGAGTGATTTCGTATGCTCGGGGTACCCTACAGGCAGGCCTGAGCCGCGAAGC